>NZ_JATABF010000019.1:0-89769 GCF_036533715.1 Vibrio sp. M260121
AAGATATAGTTCAGGCGAGAAAAATGGTCGCAGAGTCTGTAGAAATCTATAATCAGATGAGGCCTCATACAGCGCTAAAATACAAAACGCCCGATGAAGTACATCGAGCGTTTTAACTAAAAAGTGTCAACCCATATCAGGACGGGTCAATTGCTCAGCGCTGGACGTTGGTGTTGGTGAGGCTGAGATAGCTTGAGAAGGTGGCTGATAGTTGACGCCACTGAAATCAATTTTAGGGAACAAGAACTGTGCCTCTGCACGAATTTGTTCTGCCTTGCTTGTGTCATTCAACCCTTGATATGCCAGTATCAAGTTGTTGTAAAACGCTGGGCGTGGCTTGTCTTTAATGATTTCCAAAGACCAATCAATGTAAGGCTGAATCAAGGTTGGATCTTGTTTATATAAGCCGATGTTTAAGAAAGTACTGTATACATCCCAATCGAAACGATCTTTCCAAACCACAGGATTTGTCACCTGATTCAAGATGTCCGGGTTGGTCGGGCGCGTTGTTTCAAACTTGGTTAAGACATAGTTGGTGTGCAATGCGCTAACCATATAGAAAGTAAATACTGCTGGAATGACGAGGCTACATACTCGCAATAAACTTTTGGTTACTTTGCTAAACGGTGCTTGGCGGTAACGAGAAACTCTTTGGTCGACCCAATAAAGCAGAATTACAAAGATCAGCCAATGCACCAATGAATGATAGAAGGGATATTCTAATTGCGAGTGCAGCACGATTGGAATAAACAGTGCCAGCAGTGCTAAGCGAGTACCGCGTTTGGCTTGGTAGATGCGATATAGCACTAACGCCATTGCCAAAAAGATCCCCAGAATTGGCAACAATCCGCCCTCTACCGCCCAGTACAACAATTCATTGTGCGGGTGATCCATCGATGGCAAGCCCGCAGGATAGCTTTCATTGAGTGCATGCTGACGCGCTGTGTATAGCATGTATTCTGACTCAAACTTGCCGTAACCGTACCCAGTGAATGGCTTCTCAATCACCATGTCCAATGTTTGTGGGAAGGTGTAAGCACGTGGTGACTCCATGTTCACTTTTTCGCTGGCTAGGTCGCTTCCATCTGGAAAGGCAATATTTATTACCACAACCGACAGAGCTAGACCTGCTGCCATAGCTATTACCCAACGAACAAAGCGCGCACGTGTTGCAAAACGATACATGTATGGAATCACTAGCAAAATGGCAATGATGGATGCTAGCCAACCAGTGCGAGAGGCAAGGGCAACAATCAAAGGCAGTGTCAGTACAGGTACGGCGTACAACAGGTAAACATCGCTGAGTTTACGAGAGTATTTGTAAGGTTGTCGGGCAAGTAGATAGCTAGCAATCACTAAACCAGTCGCAAGGAAGCTTGCCATGACATTGGGTTGCTGGAAGATGCCATAAGGGCGGTTAGCTACCGTGTCGTATCCAAATACGTTTCCTGGTTTAAGATAAAGATATTGCGTTAAGCCGAAAATCGCTTCGATAACAACAGCAAGGACAATAAACCATAACAAGCGTTGGCGATGCTTATTACTGAAATGGAATTGTTGCAGTACGACGAAGAGCAACATACCGCACCATAGGCCAATCAGCTTATTTGCAGCGAGCATACTATCCGCGTTGGGATAGAAAATGGGCAGCGTCATGATGATACAACTGATCAGCAGACCGATTGTTAATTTGGAATAACGTAACACACGGTTAGTCGCAAGTTGGTAGCAGCCAATACCGAGTACAAAGCTGAACGCAATCCATGTGGTCGCATTGAAAGACAGAGCTAGTCCAGATCCACCCGGATTTGGCATGAAGAAATGCATCGCGAGCAGAAATAGAGCTGCTAACGCGATGAGAAACTTGCGGTTAAGAGGAACTTGCACTTTACCTGGGGAAAGCTTGGTTCCACTGACGTGTATAGTTGCCATAGTTATTGTGTTGTTTTGAATGAAAAAAGACCAGCGATGGCTGGTCTTTGTACTTTACCTGTTTTTTCTACTTCAACATAGGCTTAAGGAAGCGAGCTGTGTGTGAACCTTCGATCTGAGACACATCTTCAGGGGTTCCTTGTGCAATGATCTCACCGCCACCTTGTCCACCTTCAGGGCCTAAGTCGATAATCCAGTCTGCCGTCTTAATGACATCGAGGTTATGTTCGATGACGACAACGGTATTTCCGTGGTCGCGCAGACGGTGCAGTACAGTTAGTAGCTGCTGGATATCGTGGAAGTGCAGACCTGTTGTCGGCTCATCCAAAATGTATAAGGTTTTACCTGTATCACGCTTAGACAGCTCTCGAGCCAGTTTCACACGCTGAGCTTCACCACCTGACAGCGTAGTTGCCGCTTGACCTAAGCGAATGTAAGACAAACCTACATCCATCAGAGTTTGCAGCTTACGAGCAATCGCAGGTACTGGATCGAAGAAAGTACGTGCATCTTCTACCGTCATTTCCAATACTTCATCAATGGTCTTGCCTTTGTAACGTACTTCAAGTGTTTCGCGGTTGTAGCGTTTACCTTTACACACATCACAAGGAACGTAAACGTCAGGTAAGAAGTGCATTTCCACCTTGATTACACCATCACCCTGACACGCTTCACAGCGACCTCCGCGTACGTTAAAGCTAAAGCGCCCCGGTTTGTAACCGCGAGAGCGCGACTCTTGCGTGCCAGCAAACAGTTCACGAATCGGAGTAAAGATTCCCGTGTAAGTAGCTGGGTTTGAGCGTGGCGTACGACCGATAGGGCTTTGGTCAATGTCGATAACTTTATCGAAGTGCTCTAAACCTTTGATCGCTTTATATGGTGAAGGTTGCGCCGTTGTTGCGCCGTTCAACTGGGTATGAGCAATCTTAAAGAAGGTATCGTTGATCAGAGTCGACTTACCTGAGCCGGATACACCGGTAATACAACTGAACAAGCCAACAGGAACGGAAAGGTCGACATTCTTTAAGTTGTTACCTGTCGCGCCAACTAATTCAACGGTTTTCTTTGGATCGCGTGGTGTACGCTCTTTTGGTACCGCAATCTCTTTCGCGCCACTGAGGTACTGACCAGTCAATGAGTTCGGATTGGCAATGATCTCGTCCATCGTACCTTCGGCGACCACGTTACCACCGTGTACACCGGCACCTGGACCGATATCGATCACGTGATCAGCACAACGAATCGCATCTTCATCGTGCTCAACTACTAATACCGTGTTACCTAAATCTCTTAGGTGAGTCAGAGTTTTCAATAGACGTTCGTTATCACGCTGGTGGAGACCAATTGATGGCTCATCCAGTACGTACATAACACCCACTAGACCCGCACCAATTTGGCTCGCTAAACGAATACGTTGAGCCTCACCGCCTGATAAGGTTTCTGCGCTGCGTGATAAGTTGAGGTAGTTCAAACCAACGTTAACCAAGAATTGCAGGCGGTCGTTGATTTCCTTCATCACTTTTTCAGCGATTTGGGCGCGTTGACCTTCTAGCTGCAATGAGTGGAAGAATTCCAATGCGTCGGCGATGCTGAGTTCTACAATTTCCGGTAGTGTCGTATCGGCAATGAATACGTTACGTGCTTCTAGGCGCAGACGTGTACCGCCACAGCTTGAGCAAGACTTAGTAGAGATGTATTTCGCAAGCTCTTCACGTACCGAGTTAGATTCAGTATCGCGGTAACGTCGTTCAAGTGTATTCAGGATCCCTTCAAAAGGATGGCGTTTAACGCGAATATCGCCACGATCGTTAATGTACTTAAACTCGACTTCAGTACGCCCCGATCCTTTAAGAATGATGTCTTGGGTTTTCTTTGGTAGAGAGTTAAATGGTGCGTGAAGATCGAAGCCGTAACGATCCGCCAGTGCTGTCAGCATCTGGAAGTAGTAATAGTTCTTTTGATCCCAACCTCGAATCGCACCTTGTGCCAAACTCAGCGTTTCATCTTGAATGACTCGGCTTGGATCAAAGTATTGCTGCACGCCTAAACCATCACAAGTGCCACACGCGCCAGCTGGGTTGTTGAATGAGAACAAACGAGGCTCAAGTTCTTGCATGCTGTAGCCACAAATAGGGCAAGCAAAGTTAGCTGAGAAGATCACCTCTTCGCCGTAGCCGTCCATTGGAGCAACAACTGCAATACCACCAGAAAGTTCTAGTGTGGTTTCGAATGATTCAGCCAAACGTTGCTGCAAATCTGGGCGGACTTTAAAGCGGTCTACAACCACTTCAATAGTGTGTTTCTTGTGCAGTTCTAGCGGTGGAGGATCAGAAAGATCGCAAGTTTCACCATCGATGCGTGCGCGGATGAAACCTTGAGCAGCGAGGTTCTCTAGAGTCTTAACATGCTCACCTTTACGTTCTTTCACGATAGGCGCAAGCAGCATCATTTTGCTGCCTTCTGGCAACTCTAAGACTTTATCGACCATCTGGCTGATGGTTTGAGCGGCTAGAGGCGTATGGTGCGTCGGACAACGAGGCTCACCAACGCGAGCGTAAAGTAGACGCAGGTAATCGTATACCTCGGTAATGGTACCGACGGTAGAACGTGGGTTGTGTGATGTTGATTTCTGCTCAATCGAGATCGCAGGAGACAAACCTTCGATGTGGTCAACATCTGGCTTTTCCATAAGAGACAAAAATTGGCGCGCGTAAGCTGATAGTGACTCTACGTAACGTCTTTGACCTTCAGCGTACAAAGTATCGAATGCGAGAGAGGATTTACCAGAACCACTCAAACCAGTAATGACAATCAGTTTATCGCGGGGGATAGTGAGGTTGATGTCTTTGAGGTTATGGGTGCGGGCACCACGAACTTCTATTTTATCCATCGTTTTTGCTCTATGTATAACCAAGTGACGCAAGTATTACATAGTGTGAGAAATGTGCAAAGAAAATACTGGACAAAAAAACAGTAAACAAAAAGCCCAGCATTAAGCTGGGCTTTCTCATCAATCAGTTTGAGTTGATTACGCTTCTTTCTTAGTTGCGTGTTTGCCTAGCTCAGACTTCTTTTCGTCTTTTAGGTATAGGTTTTCAAAGCAATAGTTTGTTGCTTCGATGTAGCCTTCTACGCTACCACAGTCGAAGCGTTGGCCTTTGAATTTGTATGCCAACACACAGCCTGCTTTTGCTTGCTTAAGTAGTGCGTCAGTGATTTGGATTTCGCCACCTTTACCCGGTTCCGTGTTTTCGATCAGCTCGAAAATATCTGGAGTCAGGATGTAGCGACCAATGATTGCTAGGTTGCTTGGCGCAGTGCCTTGCTCTGGTTTCTCGACCATGTCGTCTACACGGTAGATGTCATCTTTGATCATCTCACCAGAGATTACGCCATATTTGTGAGTTTCTTCTTCTGGAACTTCTTGAACAGCAACGATTGAACAACGGAACTGTTTGAAGAGTGCGACCATCTGAGCCAATACGCCTTCTTGCTCATTCACACAAAGGTCATCAGCAAGTACAACAGCAAATGGTTCGTCGCCGATAAGTTCACGGCCAGTTAGGATTGCGTGACCTAGACCTTTCATTTCGCGTTGGCGGATGTAAGTGAAGTTTGCAGAGTCGATGATTTCACGGATATCAACCAACAGCTCTTCTTTATTCGTGCCGCTGATTTGGTGTTCCAGTTCGTAGTTTTTATCGAAGTGGTCCATGATTGAGTGCTTACCACGGCCAGTCACGATACACATGCCGTTCATGCCAGCTTGGATCGCCTCTTCTACACCGTATTCAATCAGTGGCTTGTTCACTACAGGCATCATCTCTTTAGGCATCGACTTGGTCGCAGGGAGGAAGCGCGTACCATAGCCCGCTGCAGGGAACAGACATTTTTTAATCATCGGGGGAATATCCTTTCTCATTTTTTAATCAAGAATCTGGGCATAACTTTAACACGAGAGATGCATATGAATCATGAATTAAGTAGGAAAAAATCTGAGAATCGGAGCCTAAAGAAGCATGAGCAACTAATGTCTTTGTGAATTTGTGTCGCGCATCTAGTTTTATGACATCAGATTTTGGTCAGCCCAAGCAATGGCTTGTACGCGGTTTTTCACTGAGAGCTTCTTAAAAATTTGGTACAGGTGTGACTTGATGGTGAACTCACTAACGAACAACTCTTCCGCCATTTGATTGTTTGAGGCACCCGCTTGAAGGCAGCGTAAGACTTGCAGCTCACGAATGGTCAAATCGACGGTGGCTGGCGCTGTGTGGGTACTGATGACATTGCGATAATAATGCAGGAGTTGGCTAGTCACATTGCGAGGCAACCAGTTTTGACCGTTTACGATCTCTTTTAAACCCTCCCCAATTTGTTCTAAAGAACTATCTTGGTAGAAAATGCCTTTCAATTGCCCAAATGTGAGTAATTCATCCGTAGTCAAACGCTTAGGTACATTGAACACCACGGTTTCAAAATTTTTCCAGATCAACGGCAGATTTTTGATCGATTGAACCAGTTCTTTGTGTTCACTAAAGTCGA
Organism: Vibrio sp. M260121; assembly: GCF_036533715.1. Taxonomy (NCBI): domain Bacteria; kingdom Pseudomonadati; phylum Pseudomonadota; class Gammaproteobacteria; order Vibrionales; family Vibrionaceae; genus Vibrio; species Vibrio sp. M260121. Next base: position 6,475 of record NZ_JATABF010000019.1, read on the forward strand.
TCAACAAGATTTTATTGCGGTGTTTCGGGTTGGCTTCCATCAAAGCTTGAGTCGAAATGACAGGGATGTTGATGTCAGTGTATGTTTCTAGAGCTTCGACCTTTTTCACTGCATCATCTTCCATGCTGATCAGAAAAAGTTTTCTCGCATAAGCCGATTTTTTCACGCGCCTTAATCTCCTTGAGTAAAGTTTCTTGAGTTCGAAAACGCGGATACGTTGGCATCAATCATCACTCAGAGCTATAGGAAGGGAGGAGAAATGCGTTGAGATTCAAAGGTTCGCGAAACGATGTCTGCAAAACGAATCAAAAATGCTACGCCTAGAGGTTGAAGTGAGATTTCGATTCCACCAACTGTTGTCACAGAAGACAATGGGGATTAGGCTTTAATCAAAACATCAAAGCGTGTATTCTTATGCGCTAAAATTTTATATAGATCCAGAGTGAAACGGAGCACATCATGGCCAGCCGTGGAATTAACAAAGTTATTTTGGTGGGGAATCTAGGTAACGACCCTGAAATTCGTTACATGCCTAATGGCGGTGCAGTAGCAAACATCACAATTGCAACTTCTGAGTCATGGCGTGACAAAGGGACTGGCGAACAGCGTGAGAAAACAGAATGGCACCGTGTTGTGTTATTCGGCAAACTTGCTGAAGTAGCAGGTGAGTACTTACGTAAAGGTTCTCAAGTTTACGTTGAAGGCCAGCTTCAAACTCGTAAATGGCAAGACCAAAGTGGTCAAGACCGTTACTCAACAGAAGTTGTTGTTCAAGGCTTCAATGGCGTAATGCAAATGCTTGGTGGTCGTGCTCAAGGTGGCGCACCTATGGGCGGTGGTCAGCCACAACAGCAACAACAAGGTGGTTGGGGTCAGCCTCAACAGCCAGCTCAGCAGCAGCAATACAATGCTCCTCAGCAACAACAACAGGCTCCGCAGCAACCACAGCAGCAATACAACGAGCCACCAATGGACTTCGACGATGATATCCCGTTCTAAGTCGATTCAGTATTGAGTTTAAAAGGCCGCGAATTTCGCGGCTTTTTTATTATCTTCGTGCCTATATCGTGGGCTCAATCATTTCAATTTGTAATTAAAAGACAGTAACGCTCAAATATCGAATGATGTTTTGTTTCTTTCCGCCTCAGCTTCTCACATTCACACGAATGCGATTGTTTACTGAACGCTTATCAAGTATAAATATTTCAACAAGGTATATGATGAATAGAAAAGGAATTTGGTATTCATGAGGTATACCCCAACTCTTAAGCTAAGCACGCGGCTGGTGGCTTTTGTCACCATGATCGTTATTTGCGCAATGTTTATCTTGTTTGTCGGTGGCACCCTCTCTTTCAAACGACTAGGACAAGAGTATCTCAACCATTATTTGGAAGGGATAGTAGAAGTTGTTGATAAAGAGATGGAGGATCCTGACGCAGCGTATTCGATGCAACGTTGGATGCCAAAGATGCTGCAAGCAAGCAACATTGTTGAAATGACGCTCTCAACCAACAATGCTGTGGTTTATCGCTTCAAAGATACTTCCCATAAGATGGATAATTCCGTTTTGTTTGAGCACGAGTATCAGCTTAATCATAACCAAGATTACACCATCTACTTCAAAGCCATTCCTCCGTATCTAGGTTACGGCTATTCGATGCAAGCACTTTGGTCGATCACGCTAGCGGTCATTTTGATCATTTTCTGTTTAATGCGTGGTGTTAAATGGCTCAAAGAGCAGCTAGCAGGATCGGAAATGCTCGAAGAGCGTGGACGAATGATTTTAGCGGGCCGAGTCGAGCAATACGCAAAAGGTGATGAGCGAGAATGGCCTTATACGGCCAGTGAGGCATTAGATGTATTGATCGAAGAACTTCAAGATGCTCGCCAAGAACGCAGTCGCTTCGATACCTTTATCCGTACGCAAACTTTTCTCGATAAATTAACTGGCACGGCCAACCGAGTGTTGTTTGACAGTAAGCTTGAATCTGCTCTGTTGGAAAGTGGTGCACGTGGCTCAGTGATGCTGATCCGCATTCAAGATTGGAAATCCGTTGAAGAAGAGCAAGATAAGCAAACTTGCGACGAGTTTATTGTTGAAGTTGGTAGCTTACTTTCTAACCTTGTACAGCGTTACCCAGATGTGGTGTTCTCACGCTACTACAATGCTGATTTTGCCCTGTTCTTACCTCATCAAGCGGCAAAAGATGTCGCAAACTTGGCGTCTCAATGTATTCGTCAATTAGAAAAGCTTCATCCTCCTTACCCTCTCGATTCTGACAACTGGTGTCATATCGGTATCACCATGTACAAAGAGGGCGAACGTCATAGCCAAATCATTGATGAAGCTGAAACCGCATTACGTAGTGCTCAGTTACAGAATAATAACAACTGGAGTCGTTTTAAGAAGTGGAATCACGACGAAGAAGCTCGCGGTAGTGTGAGATGGCGTACGCTATTTGATTCAGCACTCACATCTGAAAATGTGATACTCTACGCACAATCGGCCTATTCAATAAGTGATGTGGCGCATAAAAAACCTTTGCACGAAGAGTTAACATGTCGGATTCGTGATCCGGAAAATGGCATTGTTAAAGCTTCTCGCTTTATTTCTGCCGTTCGACAAGTCGGTTATGAAGCGCAGATGGACCGCGCAGTGGTTAATAAATTCTTAAAAGACTTTAAACATAGCTTTGATAGCTCTAAATGCTATGTACTTAACTTACATGTTGTGCCTTTTGGGCAACGAGAATATTTCAAATGGTTCCGTGATGAACTCTTACAGTTGTCACGAGAGCAAAGAAAGTGTCTCACTTTTGAGTTTGTCGAAGCACAATTTGTAAGACACTTAGACTTTATGCGACCAGTCGCTAAAATGCTGGCCGGTTTAGAGTGTCACGTCATGATTGGGCAAGCTGGACGCACGATCGTCAGTACCCATTATCTAAAAGAAGTGGACATTCGTTACCTTAAGCTCCATCGCAGTTTGGTAACTAAAATCGATCAGAGACATGAGAACCAGTTGTTTGTCCGCAGTATGTTGGGTGCGGCCGCAAACAGCAAAACAAAAATAATAGCAGTGGGAATTGAGAATAAGCACGAATTGAACACCCTGAACGAATTAGGGGTTCATGGCGGGCAGGGACGTTATTTCTCTCCAGAAGAGCAGTATCTACCTAGATCCAAACCAACGGTCATTTCTCAATCTGAATCTCAAGTAAAATTGGGACGCAGAAATCGCTGGCGAAAAAAATAAAGATAATAATCATGGATTTTAAAGCAGTACTCGATAAGCTCAAGCGGTCATCGGTTGGTGGCCGCACGTGCTTTTTGGTCATTCAGCCAGACGCAGTTTATTTATCATCACCAACGAAAAGCAGTCGACCATCTAAATTTGAGATCACAGAATCAAATTGGGAACGAGCTTGTGAGCAAGCACTCAGTGTTGCTGCCAGTTCTTACGACTCGTTGGCAGTTGTGCTTTCTCACAACTATTACCAGATGTATCAGATCGACAAGCCTGCGATGCCGCGCAATGAGTGGCCGTCGGCGTTGCCGTTTCTATTAAAAGAACTTATTTCTGAACGTGCTATCGACATTATTGCCGATGCCGCAGAGTTACCTAACTCAAATAAAGTTCAAGCTTATGTGCTTTCGCGCAAAATCCTCGACAAGATCGTACTGCTTGCAAACCGAGTTCAATTAACGCTTGAAGCAATTATTCCTGAGGATGATATCTGGGGTGATACTTCTGGCGAGCTAGGCAACTTCCTACTTCTACAACGCAGTGCGCGCGGTCACTTCCGTATTAGCGCATTCGTTGAGCACACCATTGCATTTCATCGTTCCATTCGCAGTGTGACGCCACCATTAACAGGCGTACCTTCAAGTGACTTACAAATGGACAGTTTGTCACTGGAACTGCAACGATCGATAGATTACCTCTCTTCTCAACTGCGTCATGTCCAGTTACATCAATTGAAAGTGTGTTGTGATGACGAAGACGAGAAAGAGCTGGTTGAATCACTCAATTACCGTCTAAGCACCAAGGTGTCTCCTCTGCTTGCAGAAGAGCATGAGCTATCAGGTCATGTATTGGCGGACACCGCGGCGGCCACAGCGAGTGCTCGACGTGTCAACCTTTATCCAGACTTCCTTAAACCGAAGAAGAACCTGTTAACACTTAAAAATGTTGCTATCTCTTGGGGTGTTGCTGCTTCATTTATCTTTATCTCTTATGGCTATGTTACTTGGCAGAGCCAAGGCGTTGAGGATGAAATCGCGATTGTTAAAAGTCGTGGCGATATCATGAAATCAGAGCTGACGCGCCAACAAGCTAAGTTGCGTAAACACCAGCCGGATACCAACAAGTTGGCGGCGAAAGCACGTTTAGAGCGTGAGGTGAAGGCAAAACGTGACTCACTAAAAGCGGTCGGCAAATATGACGATTCACAACGCACTGGTTACTCCGGCGTGATGCAATCTCTTGCAAAACTTGGCAGCAATAACATTTCTTTGTCTGAAATTCGTATCGACAATACGACTTTAGATCTCAAAGGCTTGGCTCGTTCGCCAAGCTCAGTCCCAAACTGGGTGAGTCAATTTAAGAATGAAATAAGCCTTGTTGGACGTACTTTTGATGATGTGAAGATTGGTCGTAACGAAGACAACATTGTGACCTTTGAATTGAAGACGCGTGGAGACAAAGAGAAATGAACGAATTCTGGTCCTCGTTAGAAGAGCGCTTCGATGAGATGAGCGCACGAGAAAAGGTATTGATTGCCTTGTGTGGTCTTGTCACTGTCGTAATGCTGCTGTTTACCTTGGTGTTAGAACCGAAACTGAATGAAGTTACCAGTAATGACAAACAGCTAAGTAACTTAAAACAGACCAATCAACAGACTGAAATCGAGATCTTACGCATCCAAGCGCAATTAAAGAAAGATCCGAACGCTGAGATTGATCAGGCTATTTCTCAATTGCTAACCGAAAGTCAGCACTTATCGATGCAGCTTTCTGAAATTATTGAACACTTGATTACGCCTTCTCAAATGGCGAGCTTGTTAGAAAGTGTATTGGAGCAACAAAGCGGTATTCACCTATTGTCACTTCAGACATTGCCTGCGGAGCCGATAACAGAAGATAAAGAAGCGTCGCAATACTCAGGTTACTACGTGCACCCAGTTCGTATGGAACTTACCGGTGACTACTTTGCAATTGCTAATTACCTAACAAAACTTGAAAGCTTGCCTGCAAGTTATTACTGGCGAAGCTTCAGCTACAAAGTCGAAGATTATCCAAAAGCAAAACTTGTATTGGAAGTCTACACCCTAGGTTCACGAGAGGAGTTTATTGGTGGTTAAGAAACTCATTATCTCATTGGCACTTGTTTCTATTGCAGGCAGCTGTTGGGCGAACCAAGATCCAACTGCGCCGCTGGGCTGGACGAAACCAGCTACCGAACAAGCAAAGCCAAGAGCGAAACAATATCGTCTGCCAACCCTAAATAGCATTGTTTGCAAGCCAAACACGCCCTGTGTTGCGATTTTGAATGACCGTATTGTTGAGCCTGGGGCAAAACTTAATGGCTACCGAGTAGCTAGCATCAACAGTGAATTTGTAACTTTAAAGCGTGGTAACCGTCAGTGGAAACTAGAGCTTTTTGGTTTAAACGTAAAAAAATAATAATCAGAGCCTGATCAGATATGCGCAAATTAGTTGTAGGAATTATGATTGCTTCCTTAATGGGTTGTTCTATGGGTCACCGCGATCCAGTAGAAGTGAAGCAAGCACTGAATGAATCTATCAATGAAGCAAACAGTCGTGCCCTAGAAGACATTCCATCTTCAGTGGAAGCCGATCTTATGCCAAACCTAGACGCTAACATGTCGTCTCAGCAAGGAACATTGAAGCGTTTTAGAATCCAAGCCAACGCGGTTGAGGCGCGTAGCTTTTTTGCTTCTTTGGTTAAAGGCACCGAATACAGCGTGGCGATCCACCCTGCGGTACAAGGCAATATTACCGTAAACCTTTCTGATGTGACGCTAGATGAAGTGCTGAATGTTGTGCAAAACATGTACGGTTATGACGTCGTGAAGTCGGGTAAGGTAATTCAAATCTACCCAGCAGGTATGCGTACCGTAACAATCCCAGTGGATTACCTTCAGTTCAAACGTTCTGGTCGCTCGCTAACAAGCATCGTAACCGGCTCTGTAACCTCAGCAGGTACATCAAACTCAGGCGGCAGCTCTGACGATTCTGACTCATCAGACTCAAACAACAATAATGGTGATGGCTCTACGACATCAACCGGCGGTACTCGTATTGAGACTATTACTGAAAGTGATTTCTGGCCAATGCTGCAGCAGGCGGTTGCTAACCTGATTGGTTCAGGCAAAGGTCAAAGCGTTGTTGTTACACCGCAAGCTGGTGTGATTACTGTACGTGCTTTCCCTGATGAGATCCGTGAAGTTCGTGAGTTCCTTGGTGTGTCGCAAGAGCGCATGCAGCGCCAAGTCATTCTTGAAGCGAAGATCTTAGAAGTAACATTGAGCGACGGCTATCAACAAGGTATCAATTGGTCAAATATGTCTGCCTCCATCGGTAACTCGGGCAGTATTGTGGTTGATCGTAATCCAGTGACTCTGCCTCTAGATGCTATTGGTACTCTTCTAGGTGGACAAACGAATGTAACCTTCTCCGATGGTAACTTTGAAGCTGTGATGAGCTTTATGGCGACACAAGGTGACCTAAACGTACTTTCTAGTCCTCGTATTACCGCCGCGAACAACCAGAAGTCCGTCATCAAGGTGGGTACTGATGAGTACTTCGTGACTGAGCTTTCTAGTAACGCTGGTAACGGTGAGAACTCGAATGCGGTTCCTGAAGTCGAACTGACGCCTTTCTTCTCTGGTATTTCTCTGGATGTAACGCCGCAAATCGATAACAAAGGCAACGTGTTCCTACACGTTCACCCTGCGGTTATTGAAGTCGAAGAAGAGATTAAACAGCTAAACCTTGGTGGTGATTTCCAAAACATTCAATTACCACTGGCGAAAAGTTCCATTCGTGAGTCTGATTCGGTGATCCGTGCTAAAGATGGTGATGTGGTTGTGATTGGTGGTTTGATGAAGCAGCAAAACCTAGAGCAAGTATCGAAAGTGCCTTTCCTAGGTGATGTACCTGCGCTGGGTAATTTGTTCCGTAACATCAATAATGTGACGCAAAAAACAGAGCTGGTTATTTTGCTTAAACCAACCGTTGTTGGCGTGAACACATGGCAGAAAGAGCTAGAGCGTTCACGTGATTTGCTACAAGAGTGGTTCCCTGACGCTGAGTAATCAGCGTTGGGAGTGTCGTAAACGTGGTTCTGTGATTCGACTATGTACTTGTCGCATTTTGGATTTCGAGTTCAACCTTTCTCACTGACCCCAAATACAGAAATGTTTCTTGGGTTAGTACCTCACTACGAGGCCATTCAAACCATTATGGCTGCGGTCAAAATGGGTGAGGGGGTGATTAAGGTTACCGGAGAGGTTGGTACGGGCAAAACCATGGTTTGTCGTAAGTTAATCGAGCAAATCGAATCTGAAGTTGAACTCGTTTACTTACCTAACCCCGTCCTAAATGGTGAGCAGTTACAGTTTGCAGTAGCTCGTGAGTTGGGTATTGAAGATAGCGATCCGCTTAAAGTCGTTTCTTTGATTCAAGAACGTTTAATTCAAATTCATGCGGTCGGTAAAAAGACCGTACTGATTGTTGATGAAGCACAGGCATTGTCATCAGAAGCTCTGGAAACGCTGCGCTTATTCGGCAATTTGGAAACGGAACAAGACAAGCTGATTCAACTGGTCTTGTTTGGCCAACCTGAATTGGATGAGCGACTTGGCACTCATGAATTAAGACAGTTCCGTCAGCGAATTACGTTTAGTTGCCAGCTTCGGCCTCTCTCGATTGAAGAGGGTGTAGCCTATATCAACAATCGTTTAGACAAAGCCGGCAACGGCGCGCATATTTTTTCGATTGAGCAGAAGAAAGCGATTTGGCGTTCGGCGATGGGAATCCCGAGGCTGATCAACCAAATCAGTCACAAAGCCCTGCTCACTGCGTTCAATGACCGTTGCACGTTATTAAAGAATCAACACGTTTACGTTGCAATGCATGACACCTTCGATGCGCGTAAACCTAAGTTTAAAACTCCCAGATTTTGGGGATGGAGCCAACCTTGAGTGCCATCAATAAAGCATTATCAGAACTTGCTGAAAAAGAGTCGCCTTCAGAGTTAACTCGGGCGGAAATTCCAAGTATTACTCGAAGCAAACCATGGCTGTGGCTGGTAGGAGGTTTTTCTTTAAGCTTAGCTGTCGGAGGTTGGGCGGTTTCTCAAGGCCCTACGTCGATAGAAGAAGTGCCTTTAACTTCAGGCGCTTCGGTAAATCACATTGTTGTAGAAACATCACCTGTGATTGCAGTAAGTCACTCTCCGACTAATAAGGTGACGCCTCAATTAGATAATGTGGTTTACACGCAAAGAATAGAGAAGCCTAAAGTCACTGTGCAATTACCAGCCGTGGAATCCGCACCAGAAGTAGATGATTTTGCTCCGCGAAGAGAACTAAGCACTGCTCCAGAGCAGCCTATTTTACTGGCTAGCCTAAATAACGGCGTCAGCCGAACTGCGAACGTTTCTCATGAAAGTTCAATGCGTATTGAGCAGGTTGAACTCACGCATCAACAGCTCGCCGAAAAGGCATTGGCCCGTGCAGATAAAGCGATGGATGCCAATGACATGAAAACTGCATTATCTGCATTTGGTGAAGCGCTTCGCTACCAACCGACTAACCTTGAAGCTCGCCAAAAGCTTGCGGCATTGTATTTCGGTAAAGGTGATACACGAAAAGCCTATGAGATTCTGCAAACAGGCATTTCTCTGGATCCGAACAATCAGCCTTTACGTCTAGCGCTATCGAAACTACTGGTAAAAGCAGATCAGCCAGAAGCCGCATTGAGCCCACTAGTGCATTTGCCGCCAACACCAAGCCGCGACTATTTAGCGATGCGAGCCGCACTTGCTCAAAAGCAGAAACAAAATGATATTGCTCTAGAAAGCTATCAACTATTGACTCAGCGTGAGCCAGAAAACGCCCGCTGGTGGCTTGGTTTAGCCATTCAACAAGAGCGAGCACTTGCCTTTACTCCGGCTATTGCGTCTTACCAAAAGGCGTTGGGCAAAGTCGGTATTTCGAATCAGTCTCAGGCATTTATTCGTGACCGCTTGAATATTTTAAAGCAACTGGAGAACGCACAATGAAAATTCAGTTGAGAAAACGCTTAGGCGACCTATTGGTTGAAGAGGGTATTGTCTCTGAAGATCAGGTCCAGCAAGCCCTGAGTGCTCAGCATAGCACCGGACAAAAGTTAGGTGACGCTCTTATCGATCTTGGCTTTATCAGTGAAAAACAGATGCTGGAGTTTTTGTCTCAGCAACTTGGCTTACCATTGATCGATTTAAGCCGTGCGCCTGTTGATGCTGATGCTGTGCAGATCTTGCCAGAGGTGCATGCTCGCCGCTTACGTGCCATGGTTGTTGCTCGCAATGGTGACACGCTGCGCGTTGCTATGAGCGATCCTGCCGACCTGTTCACGCAAGAATCATTGATGAACTTGCTCGGTGAGTACGATTTAGAATTTATCATTGCACCTGAACGCCAGTTAGTCGAAAGCTTTGACCGCTACTATCGCCGAACCAAAGAAATCGCGTCGTTTGCTGAACAGCTGCAAGCTGAGCACCAAGATGTTGAAGGTTTTGATTACGGTATTGATGAAGGTGACAGCGAAGAAGTTACCGTTGTAAAACTGGTTAACTCGATGTTTGAAGATGCTGTTCAAGTTGGCGCATCAGATATTCATATTGAGCCCGATGATAAAGTGCTACGTTTGCGTCAACGTGTCGATGGTGTTCTCCATGAAACACTTCTAAACGAGGTGAACATTGCCTCAGCGTTAGTATTGCGTCTGAAGCTGATGGCGCATCTCGATATCTCTGAAAAGCGCTTACCTCAAGATGGTCGATTCAATATCAAAGTTCGTGGTCAATCGATCGATATTCGTATGTCGACGCTGCCGACGCAATACGGTGAATCAGTAGTAATGCGTTTGCTAAACCAATCTTCTGGTTTGCGTAAGCTTGAAGATTCCGGTTTGCCGCCTGAGCTACTTGCTCGTCTTCGTCGTCAGCTTTCTCGCCCACACGGAATGATCTTAGTTACTGGTCCAACAGGCTCAGGTAAAACCACCACACTTTATGGTGCGTTGAGTGAATTAAACGAACCGGGCAAGAAGATCATCACCGCAGAAGATCCGGTGGAATACCGCTTACCGCGTATTACTCAGGTGCAGATCAACAGCAAGATTGATCTAACGTTTTCTCGCGTGCTACGTACCTTCCTACGTCAAGACCCAGACATCATCCTTATTGGTGAGATGCGTGACCAAGAAACGGTTGAAATTGGCCTTCGTGCCGCACTGACTGGCCACTTAGTATTGAGTACCTTGCACACCAATGATGCGGTAGACAGTGCGCTGCGAATGATTGATATGGGCGCGCCTGGTTACTTGGTAGCAAGTGCTGTTCGTGCGGTTGTGGCTCAGCGTCTTGTTCGCCGTGTCTGTCCAGATTGTAAAACCACCGATGTGCTCGATGAGGCTCGTCAGCAGTGGCTTGCGGGTCGCTTCCCTAATCAAGTAGGGCAAACCTTCCACAAAGGCGCGGGTTGCCAAAACTGTAACCTGACAGGTTATCGCGGCCGGGTTGGTGTGTTTGAAATGCTTGAGCTTGAACATGAGATGATGGACAAGCTACGTGCGAATGATGCCGTGGGCTTTGCTCAAGCAGCACGTCGCTCAGAAAACTACAAGCCGCTATTGGCTTCTGCGATGGAACTTGCGCTGCAAGGCACTGTGAGTTTGGACGAAGTCATGACCCTTGGCGAGGGTGATGCTTCTGGTAAAACCGACCCAATTTTCATGTAGGTAAGTGAATGCCAACTTTTCGTTATCAAGGCCGCACCTTAGACGGCTCATCAACCAGTGGCAAAGTCGATGCGGTGAATTCCGAAGCGGCAGCGGAAGCATTGATGAATAAGGGGATTATTCCTCTAAACCTGCGATTAGAAAAAGAAGCGGTCAAAAGCAAAGTCAGCTTGTCTAAGTTACTTGTGCCTGCGATTCCGCTTGAAGTGATAATCCTATTTTCACGTCAGCTATTTAGTTTGACCAAAGCCGGCGTGCCATTGCTACGTTCAATGCGTGGTCTGCTGCAAAACTGTGAGAACAAACAGCTTAAAGAAGCTTTAGAAGACGTGGTAGCTGAGTTGAGTAACGGACGCGGCCTTTCTTCCGCGATGCAACCGCATACCAAAGTGTTCAGCCCGTTGTTCGTGTCGATGATTAACGTGGGTGAAAACACCGGTCGCCTAGACCAAGCCTTGCTACAGCTAGCAAACTACTACGAACAAGAGTTAGAGACCCGCAAACGCATCAAAGCCGCCATGCGCTACCCAACTTTTGTGATCGTATTTATCACCATCGCGATGTTTATTTTGAACATTTTGGTAATCCCTGAGTTCGCGTCCATGTTTACGCGCTTTGGTGTTGAGTTACCGCTGCCTACCAGAATTCTGATCGCTACGTCGAACTTCTTTGTGAATTATTGGGGCTTACTGATTGCCGCGATCATTGGTGCGTTTGTTATTTTTAGATCTTGGGTCGCAACCGCGGATGGTCGAGAAAAGTTCGACAAGCTGCGTTTAAGACTGCCTATTGTGGGCGACATAGTTAACCGTGCGCAGCTATCGCGGTTCGCACGAACGTTTTCACTCATGTTGAAATCTGGTGTACCGCTAAACCAATCATTAGCACTGGCTGGTGAAGCGCTAGGTAATAAGTTCTTAGAGAACCGAATTCTAGAAATGAAAGCGGCCATTGAAGCGGGCAGTACCATTTCAGTTACGGCAATCAACAGTAAGATTTTTACGCCTCTGGTTATTCAGATGATTGCGGTCGGTGAAGAGACTGGTCGAATTGATGAGTTGCTATTGGAAGTTTCGGACTTCTATGACCGTGAAGTGGATTACGACTTAAAAACCCTGACTGCACGAATAGAACCGTTACTTTTGGTCATTGTAGCAGGCATGGTTATGGTGTTGGCACTCGGTATCTTTCTGCCAATGTGGGGGATGCTGGACATCATCAAAGGCGGCTAACGGCGTGGTCGAAAATCAAAGCCGAGCAACGTTGATTCTTGCAGGAATCGTCGGGGTTATTGTTCTGGGCGCATTTATACAAAAGTTGAAACCGATAGAGCAAGAAGCGCAAGAGACAGGCGCGAAACTTGCCAAGGTTTGGATGCAAGATAGTGTGCAAAGATACCGCCAAGCATGGCTCGTGCATGGAGAGCCTAAGTTGCTGTTAATGGATGGTTTTGAGCTTAAAATGACGGAAGGGGGCTTGGTATCACCTTTCAGAGCAAGCGGTGCACTTGATTGTGACTATTGGCTGACGGTCCACTACCCGCAACGTAAAATTATGGCGAGCGAGTTGTTAGAAGTTCGTGGAGCAATTAAAAGTAATAGTTATATATGTCACTATACTTATGAAAATGGACAGAGAGTTGTTGTTATATCAGACGCTAATTACCTGAAAATAGACGTCGAAATGTCGACGGAGTGAATTTTTTGACACTTAAGTACTATAAATAGGAATGAAAGTCGGTATAATGCAAACATTACCATAAGCAAAAGGTTGTAATAAAAAGTAAACCAAACATTGGATAACTTTTTTGCACGGCTTTAACTTAATAATGGCGAATCGTCATTCTGCTCAAGCGGTAGAAAAAGGGCTCAATGGATAAACATTGGTTTATCGCTGAGATGCCACACCGTTTTGACATTATCCAAAATGGTCGCATGACCGATAAACTTTGCAGTCACTCTGCATGCTTACATAGAGAGAGTAAACAATGAAAAGACAAGGTGGTTTCACCCTTATCGAATTAGTAGTGGTAATTGTAATCCTAGGTATTCTAGCGGTAACTGCAGCACCACGTTTCCTTAACCTACAAGATGACGCTCGTGATTCAGCACTTGATGGCTTGAAAGGTGCTATGACTGGTGCGGCTGGCATTACTTACGGTAAAGCAGCAATTGAAGGTCAAGAAGCTGCCGCTGACGGTGCAATTAGCATTGGTTCATCAACTCTAGGCCTTACTTACGGTTACCCAGACGCTACATCTGCAGCACTATCACTAGTTGTTGATGGTTTGTCTGAAGACTGGGTTGTAAAGCACTCTGTAGACACAGGCGCGAATCCATACATTTCATATGGTTTCGATAACTACGATTCGAAATGTGTGAAATACAGCCAAGCTACAGGTAAAGATACTCCTGCGACAGTTGTTGTTACTAGCACTGCTACTGAATGTGGTTCAAACTAACATTCTCAGGATAAAGGCCAGCTAGTCTGGCCTTTATCTCCTTATTTTGATTAATCTCGGAATAGTTCATATGCGTAAATCATCGGGTCTTAGTGCGATAGAGTTTGTTGTCGTGCTGATTATCTTAGGTGTGATCGGTTATGTGGTATTACCAAGATTTATCAGTTTCGAGCCAGAAACTTACGAAGCTAAGTGGGAGCAAACTAAGCAAACCGCTGAGCACGTTTCTGAGACGCTAAGCAACAAAGAAACTTACGATCGAATTGAAGAAGAATTGGAGCGTTCTAAAGGAGAGAAATAACCTGCCGATGGTTATTTGTACACTTGCTCACAGTTCGAACTTAAAACTTATAAATCTATCATTATTCTCATAATTTCATCGTATACTTATTTCGCTTGTCCTAAGCCTAAGGTTGGGTTATGAAAATTCGCAGCTCTGCATTAGGGTTTACATTAATGGAGCTGATCCTAGTGATCGTCCTCCTTTCCATTCTTTCTCTCTACGCTGCTAGCCGCTTTATGGGCAAGGGCAGTGTTTCCGCATTTGCGCTTCAAGAACAGGCTATTTCAGTGATTCGCCAAGTACAGGTGAATCGCATGCAATCAAATACCTCAACCACGGATACCAACTTCCAATTAGAAGTTTCCTCTAGTTGTATCGGCTCAGTTGCGGCTTGTTCGCTGAGTGGTAATGAGAAGGACGCCCGTAGTGACTTGGTTGAAGATTCCGCTGCAACGTTCAGTCTAACTGGAGCAACAAGTCCAATTAGCTTTGATTTATTAGGGAACCCATTAAGTGTTGCTTCCGATGGTGTGTCTATTCTTATCCGCGATGTAAATGGTCAAAGCCAATGTCGAGTGCTGATTAACTCTCAAGGTTATGTCTCTGAGGGCTCATGCTCATGAGAAAGCAACTCGGTATGACCTTAGCTGAAATGATCATTGCTATTGTCCTGATGGGCATTGCGATGGTGGCATTTACCTCCTTCCTTGTTCCTCAAATTCGCGACTCTGCAATGCCACACTACCAAACCCGAGCAACCGCGCTTGGGCAAAGCTTTATGTCGCAAATTTTGGCTCGTGGTTTTGACGAGAACAGTGACTTTGATGGCGGTCTATTGCGTTGTGGTGAGAACTCGACTTCCTGCACCCTACCGGCCAATCTCGGTCCTGACTCTGGTGAGTCTATTCCCGAAAATTTTGACGATGTCGATGATTACATCGGTTGTTGGAGTACGCCAACGACGGTTGCTCAATGCCAAGAGACGAGCCGAGGCAATATCTCAGATATTTTGGGCACAAGTAGTGAAGATAAGTACCGAAACTTCAGAGTTGAAGTTGGCGTGGCGTATGACGATCTGAGTGCTACTCCCCCGACAGGAGTCACTAACTATAAAAAAGTCACGATTACGATTTTTGCTAGTAATGCTCAACCTCTAACACTAACTGCAATAAGAGGTAACTACTGAATGAAAACTCGTGGTTTCACCTTAATGGAAATGATCGTCACCATCGTAATTGGTAGCTTCATCATGCTTGGTATTGCGGGTTACGTGCAGTTAGGCATGAAGGGGTACGCAGACACGATTGATCGCCAACGAATGCAAACGCAAGCGCAGTTTGTGCTAGAGAAAATGTCACGAGAAATTCGTCACGCAGTCCCAAACAGCTTTCATGTGCCTGCAGGTGCTGCAAACTGTTTGGAATTTGTGCCGATTGAGTATTCAGGCTTTTATACTCTGACGAATAATGACTTGGAGTTTTTACTCGGCAATGACTCTACGCTAAACCCCATGCCTGCTAACCGTTGGATGGTGATTAACCCAAGTCGCTACGAAGACTTACAATCTACCTCTCCACAGAGTTTAGCGGTCGGCGGTTTAGCCAAAACTGGCGATGTTTTTGTTGTCAGTGGTGCAGCAAGTACGATTGGTGGTACTTCCATTTCTAGCCGTCATTACATCTACCAGAACAACTCAGAAGTACGTTACTGTTTTGACAACAGTCAAATCACGCGTAATGGCATTACGGTTGCGGACAGTGTCGATACTTCAGCGAGTGATATGCACTACCTTGAGCCAACCCTTCAACGTGGCGGCATTGTGCATATCAACTTAGAGTTCGCTCAAAACGGGGAGCGCAGTGTTTACCAACAAGATGTGCAGGTGCTCAATGTTCCGTAAAAATGCTCAGCAAGGCAATGTCCTGATCGTCGTTTTGTTCGTCATCATTGTGATGGGCTATTTAGCTGCATCTTTAATGAAGGTGAGTTGGTCAAATCAGAGTACGTTGACTCGCGAATTTCTAGGCACTAAAGCTTGGTTTATTGCGCAATCTGCCAATGAGTGGGCACTGACTCAGCTATATCCTTTAAACGATAAGAATCCTGATGTAGCCAACTTTTGTGCTAACACGGTAAGTGGTGCTACACCGAATGTTACACAAGGCACTGGCTGTCAATTAAGTGCTATGACATGTTCAAACATTGGTACCTTCAATGCAGGTACCTCTGAAGCTGAATCTCTATTTAGAGTGCAAGCCACAGCAATTTGTGGTTCCGGGGTTGTACAAGTACAGCGACAACAAGAGATTTGGGTTAGGGAGTAAATAATAATGAAAACGCTAAATGCTTTATTAGCACTCATGCTCATGCTGCCGAGTTTTGTGCATGCTTCACAGTGCTCAGTTAAAGGTCAAAATAGCTTTACAGTTAGCTTTGATGTCGAGGGAGATGATGAATACCAAGCTGTAAAGTTAGAGCAAGGAAGTCATGGGTATGTGCTCTGGTACACGGGTCATAAGAGAAGTAATACCAATAACTATGACTACTTGTTCAATGAGCAGCGGCTGATTGATGATGTTGATTACAACATAAAGATTACTCATGAGGCTGGCTCAAATACGTTGAAGTATTACCGCAAATTTGAAGGCGCGGCTAATTATAAGCTAATAGAAACCCAAACCGTGAATTTGGATAATGGTCAGCATTGGGTTGTTGATGTTGGAGATGATGTCGACAATATTCAGTGCTCTAACACTGTGGATCCTGGTAATCCTGGAGGGCCAATTAACCGTTCACCTGATTTTGAGTTTGGTACGGTTGACAATAGCACCTGTAGCATGACCGGCGGTAAGTACACTTGTACTATCCACTTTGAAAATACGTATGACGCAAGCCATCCTAAACCGCTTGTTTTTGTCATGCCTACCATCGATAAAACATTATCGAGCAAGAATCCTCGTAAAACAGAGTATCCATCGAGTATCTCTGTCGTTCACACGACACACAACTCTGCAACTATCGTGCAAGAGTTCCCTCCACATCAAAAAGCAGATAGACATGTCACCTTTTTAGATAAGAATAGTTCTCAGGTTCAAAAGGAACTGGCGAAGGTTGATTTCTTTGTTATCGAACCCGGAGTTTTAGAGCTCAATAATGGTGCAAAAATTGTCGCGGGTACTATCAAGACCAACGTTGCTGCATCTCAATATAAAAATAATAACAAAGGTATCAATGAGCAGAATAATGGCATCACCATTGATTTTGACGACTATGGTTTGACGGGGTTTGATGGGAAACCAGGTGTGTTAGTTCAGCCGCAAACCAAAAACAATGACGGTACTAACAACTGGTTTACTGGGATGGCTAGGGATGCGAATACAGCCTCCTTTAAACTCGCTTTAGAAAAATCAGAAGTTTATAAGAAGAATAACCAAGGTCACGAAACCTTCAATGTTCTTAACGACAATGAGACCGTGGCGTTTGTTGCTGGTGAAGGCTTTGGTTACATCAATGGGCAACGTTTTTGGTTGGGGCAAGGTAAAACTGAATACACGTTGGATCAACAAGATCCGGTCATCGATCCAATTTATGAGGGATGTAAGGTTTACACGCCTTTCCCTGATACTGCAGGGTTTGTTAGCCCACCAGTTTTAGTGGCTAATAAAAACTCCCGACGTGGTAATAACGGTGGTTGGTTACGCCGTTGTGACATTAAGAGGGACTCTGTTGCATTTATCGTTGAAGAAGACATGCAGAAGGATAAAGAGCGCGGTCACTTGGATGAGGATGTGGGCTGGTTTATGTTTGAGAAAGCCAACCCTAACCCTATCTGTGATGCCTTTAATGCACCCGTTCAGACATGGCGCAGAGAGTTGGTGAATGATGGCGCTGATGGCACTCTAGTTCTATCCAACACATCAAAAATCTTGGGCGCTCCAGTTTTAACAGTCGGTGGTGACCGGAAGCGAGTGGTTGGTTTCATGCCCGGTACTGTTTCTGGGCAAAACAAGTCGGACGCCTGTGATGGGTATGAATGTCATGGTGATGAGGGCTTGTTGATAGGTAAAGAGGGACTAGAAAATTTCCCGATAACCACCAGTTGGAGTAACCGAATTATAGGTGAAAATGACAGAGTTACCTTTTCTGAAGGTACCAATGTTAAGCACTTGAATGTGGACGGTGTGCTAACGCTTGAACCAGGTAAATACTGGTTTGACTCAGTCAAAATCAACACCGGCGGTAAGATCCTCGTAAGAGAGGGTACCGAAGTTATCATAAATACTAAGGCGCTTGCATTGGCGAACAAGTCCTATATGGGGATGGATGTCAACGCTGAGAATAACCCTGTATTTACCGGCAACATGCGCGTGAATGTTTATGGCTTAGCTCCTGCGGCAGGCAGTACGCTTCAAGATTGGGTTGATATCGCCAACCACTCTGAAGTTGTCGGCTTGATTTACAGTGAAGACAAAGTTTATCTGAGTAACCATAGCGTCATATACGGTGCGGTCACGGCGAAAGACATCGACATGAACAACAATGCCGAAGTGCATGCTGCGACATCATGTTTACCACCGTTAGATGATTATGAACTGACCGTATCACCAAAAGCACAATATGCGCTGATGTGTGGCGTTGAAAAGCCAGCCTTTACTATCGAAACAAAAAACCAAGGTGAACTTGAAAGTGCCTGGGTTAACGTCGAGGTACTGCCTGCGAGCAGTGCAAGTGACTTTACAGTGTCTGTGGCTAATCATATCGGTTCAGGCAGTTATCCTCGCTTCCGTACCAGTATGAATGATGGAACTAAAGGCGAGCTCGAGTTATCGGTATCAGTGAACGACACTGCCAACATCGACCTCGATCAAACTTACTCATTAAAGGTCACGTTAGAAGAGGATGGCAATCAAACTCAGACAGCGACGTTTAAGTACGTTCCGTTTAAGTTCCATGTTGATGATCAGAGTGTGATTGCTGGAAAATCTAAGTCGGTTACTGCACAAGTATTGGCATGCAGTGGCGGAGAGCAAACCGTTGTTAAGAGCTATGAAGGTACGCCGAACATTGCACTTAAACTTGAAACGCCAAAAATGGGGCGTGATGATGACAGCCTCTTGAGTTACACGCCTGAGTTTGTGAAGAGTGAAAACGGTAGTTCTATAGAAGATTTCAAGTTAATGGAATCGGGCGAATATACAATAACCCTGACGGACCCTAACTTTGTGTGTGATCCACAGTATGCTGACGATTGTCCTATTGCTCCAGAAGAAGGTGATGACTCGCAGCAAGAAACCGTCATGCTAAATGGTTCGTTTAATGTTAAGTCTCGCCCTTGGAAAATTGCTATTTGTGATGTTAAGTCGAAAGAAGGCGATGTGAGCAACCCGGGCACGCAAGCTACAGGGAATGGCTTTATTCCTTCCGCTACAAGTTTTAATGTGACATACAAGCCTGTTGTTCATAGCGAATCACGTGGTAGCGCAACGGATATCTGTGATTACCCGCTGACTCAGAACTACTTCTCGAGTGACAATACCAATGCTCCGTTAGACATTAAGTTTGATGTTGCTTATCCAGTTGACGGCGAGCTTGCCAACTTGTCTGAAGATAATGGTTTTGTTGGTTCATTAACGTTTAGTAAGGCTGAAGCAGCATCGGGTAAGGAAGGGGAATATGTTTGGAATGAAGCGGGCTCGTTGAATTTGACGACCAACGCTTCTTATTTGGGGATGTCGCTTGATGAGGATAGTCAGGTTATCGGTCGATTTTACCCTAAATTCTTCCAAGTCATCTCCAGTGATTGGGATTACCCTGAATCACAAAGCTTTGCTTATATGAACCAGCCCTTCGATGCCGTCGAGTTCAGCGTGGAGGCTTTGAATGCTAACAAAGCTGCGATTAAGAACTATGCCGACTTTTCTACAAAAGCGGAATTCAACCTAGATGATATTGAGCATTACTCAGGTCGATTCGATGCGCCAGATTTTGGCGCCGGCAGTTGGAGTAATGAATCGGATAAAAGTATCGGAGACTTCTCAATCAGTAATAGTGGTCAGTGCATTGGCAGTGCTTGTTGGAATAAAGACTTGGGTGGCAACTACCCTGATGGACCATTTAACTCAGTGAACGGTACTGACAAATCACAAATTGGTTTGATATACACCAACAATGCAGATCCTGTTGAGTTTATTGCTGACGAAGACTCTAACTCACGTTTAGTAAAACAACCTGACATTCGCTTTGGTCGTATCGACCTAGATGATGTTGGTGGTAACCAAGGTTCGACATTACATGTGCCACTCCGAGTTGAATACTGGAATGGTAGCCGCTTTGTCGCTAACCCTCATGACAGCCAAACCGATGTGAAAGGTGTCACTGCTGCTGAAGCGCATATTTGGCCAAAAGGTACTGATGCGGCCCCTAAAGCGGTCACATTAGGAGGTGGTGGTAAAGTTTCTGAAGGTTACTCTCGAACGGTAACGGCTAAAGAAGCGGAGTCATATCGTCAGCAGACGCGCGTTTGGTTAGATCTTGATGCCTCTGCAAATGGTTTACCATGGCTTAAATACAACTGGAATAAAGATAACGCTGGTGAAGAAAACCCATCATCGGTTGTCACGTTTGGTATTCATCGTGGTAATGACCGAGTGATTTATCGTGGTGAACCGGGGTTAACCGGACAGTAACAAACTTCGGTTTTTTGCGTTAAGTAAGGAAACTGCAAGAAATTGAGGCTTTCTGCTCATGTTTGTGTACCAATGCCTTGCTGTGACAGCGAGGCATTGGTACATTTAGGACAATTTTTGTCTTCTAAATTTTTGCAGGATGAGCGAAGAATATGTTTAAAAAACTTCGTGGCATGTTTTCTAACGACCTATCTATCGATTTAGGTACTGCCAACACTCTAATTTACGTAAAAGGACAGGGCATCGTCCTTGATGAACCTTCTGTAGTTGCTATTCGTCAAGATCGTGTAGGTTCTGCAAAAAGCGTTGCTGCTGTAGGCCATGCGGCAAAACAGATGCTTGGTCGTACGCCGGGCAACATCTCAGCAATCCGCCCAATGAAAGACGGCGTTATTGCTGACTTCTACGTAACAGAAAAAATGCTTCAGCACTTCATCAAGCAAGTGCACGACAATAGCATCCTTAAACCAAGCCCTCGCGTACTAGTTTGTGTTCCTTGTGGTTCGACTCAAGTTGAGCGTCGTGCGATTCGCGAATCTGCACTAGGCGCTGGCGCTCGTGAAGTTTACCTAATTGACGAGCCAATGGCGGCGGCAATCGGTGCTGGCCTTCGCGTATCTGAGCCAACAGGTTCAATGGTGGTCGATATCGGTGGTGGTACAACGGAAGTTGCGGTTATCTCACTAAACGGTGTGGTTTACTCTTCTTCTGTACGTATCGGTGGTGACCGCTTTGATGAAGCCGTTATCAACTACGTGCGTCGTAACTACGGCAGCTTGATCGGTGAAGCAACAGCTGAAAAGATCAAACACGAAATCGGTTCTGCATACCCTGGTGATGAAGTTCAAGAGATCGAAGTTCGCGGTCGCAACCTTGCAGAAGGTGTGCCACGTAGCTTTAGCCTGAACTCAAACGAGATCCTAGAAGCACTGCAAGAGCCGCTATCTGGCATCGTATCTGCAGTGATGGTTGCACTAGAACAATGTCCACCAGAGCTAGCGTCTGATATCTCTGAAAACGGTATGGTACTAACGGGTGGTGGTGCACTGCTTAAAGACCTAGACCGTCTACTAATGGAAGAAACTGGCATTCCAGTGGTTATCGCTGAAGACCCACTAACATGTGTGGCTCGTGGCGGCGGTAAAGCTCTAGAAATGATCGACATGCACGGTGGCGATCTATTCTCTGAAGAATAAAATGCAGGGTGGAGTCCATATGGGCTTCACCTTCATTTCCGCTCTCTGTAATTTCAATCTGCTCCATACCTAGAATCCACTTACATTAGATTCTCTGGTTGCCAAGTAAGGCTCAATAATCATGGTAGCAATCAGGTTAAAAACAAGATGAAACCGATTTTTGGCAGAGGCCCATCTCTGCAATTACGTCTGTTTTTTGCTGTCATCGTGTCGGCGAGCTTGATGCTGGCTGATAACCGTCTAGATACGTTTTCCAACGTCCGATACCTATTGAACAGTATGGTTGCGCCAATTCAATACGCAGCTAATTTGCCTCGTAGCATGTTCGATGGAATGTTCGAGAGTTTAAACACTCGTCAGGCACTGATTGAAGGCAATCGCAGTTTGAAGCGAGAAGTGCTTCGCCTGAAGAGCGAGCTGATCTTGCTCGACCAATATAAAGAAGAAAACCAACGCCTGCGTAAACTGCTCGGCTCTTCATTCGTTCGTGACGAAAAGAAAGTCGTCACAGAAGTGATGGCTGTCGATACCTCGCCATATCGCCACCAAGTGGTGATTGATAAAGGTCGTATTGATGGTGTTTACGTTGGTCAGCCTGTTATTAACGAGAAAGGTATCGTTGGTCAGGTAACGTTTGTTGCAGCGCACAACGCACGCGTATTGTTGCTAACAGACGCGAAAAACGCGATTCCTGTTCAAGTGATTCGTAACGATATTCGTGTGATCGCTTCCGGTAATGGTGAAGTGGATGAAATCCAACTGGAACACATCCCAACCAGTACTGACATCCAAGTGGGCGACTTGCTAGTGACGTCGGGTCTCGGTGGTATTTACCCTGAAGGCTACCCAGTCGCAACCGTCACGAATGTCGATCATGACACTCGCCAAGAGTTTGCATCGATCAAAGCTGAACCTGTGGTTGAGTTTGATCGTCTGCGCTACTTGTTGTTGATTTGGCCGAATGAAGACCGTCAACACAAAGTACTGCAATCCAATGTCGAAGAAGGTTCAGAGCAAGAGGTAACCGATGGCCAATAGTGTATTTAGAAGCCGAATGGTCATCGGCGTCAGCTTCTTTGTCGCGCTAGTCTTACAAACTATTCCATGGCCGGGCGTGCTCGATTTGCTGCGTCCGTCGTGGCTGTTCTTAGTGGCCTGTTACTGGGTGTTGGCATTGCCTCACCGTGTTAACGTCGGTACCGCTTTGATCTTAGGTTTGTTGTGGGACATATTGATTGGCTCTACGCTCGGTATCCGAGGGATGATGATGTCGATCATTATCTACTTGGTGGCCTTGAATTTCTTGGTGATCCGTAACATGGCGCTTTGGCAACAATCTATCTTGATTGCCTTTTTTACCGTGCTACTGGAACTTCTCATATTCTGTGGGGAATATTTGAACCAAGACGTAGTATTTAATCCATTATCTCTGTGGACTGCGGCAATAAACTGTATACTTTGGCCATGGATGTTTTTACTTATGCGACGCGTCCGTCGCGCATGGCACGTAAGGTAGCGTTGTGAAAAAGGGCTTATCCCTCGTTCTCGCATCGGGTTCTCCGAGAAGAAAAGAGTTGCTTGCTCAATTAGGTTATGACTTTGATATTGTGCTTCCTGATATAGAGGAAGCCAAACAAGATCATGAGCAAGCAAAAGACTATGTTTTGCGTCTCTCTCTGGAAAAAGCTCAAGCAGGCTTAGCGATGGCTAAGCCTGATTCCGTTGTATTGGGCTCAGATACCGTGGTGGTATGCGATAACCACGTGTTAGAGAAACCTAAAAATTTCGAAGATTCAAAACGCATGCTCAGCAATCTGTCCGGTCGTCAGCATCAGGTGATGACTGCGGTGAGCGTCGTATCAAAAGAACAACAACATTCAGTGGTCGTTATCACTGACGTGTGGTTCAAAACACTGACTGAAGAAGAAATAGAACGATACTGGCAGTCAGGCGAACCATGCGATAAAGCTGGAAGTTATGGTATTCAAGGACTCGGTGGGCGTTTCGTCACCCGAATCGAAGGCAGTTATCACGCCGTAGTAGGCTTACCTTTGTTCGAAACCGATCAGCTAATTCAAGAATTTTTATAATTGTTTTGAGGTGTGCACATGAGTGCAGAATTGCTGCTAAACGTGACCCCGAGTGAAACTCGTGTGGCCATGATTGAAGGTGGAGTACTACAAGAAGTTCATATAGAACGTGAATCGCGTCGTGGCATTGTTGGCAATATCTACAAAGGCAAAGTGAGCCGAGTATTGCCAGGCATGCAAGCGGCGTTTGTTGATATTGGTCTTGATAAAGCGGCGTTCTTACACGCATCAGATATCGTTCCACACACCGAATGTGTGGCAGAAAACGAAAAGCAACAATTCCAAGTACGTGATATTTCTGAATTGGTTCGCCAAGGTCAGGACATCGTTGTGCAAGTGGTGAAAGATCCTCTGGGCACTAAAGGCGCACGTCTGACAACCGATATCACCTTGCCATCGCGTTACCTTGTCTTTATGCCGGGTGCTAGCCACGTCGGTGTCTCTCAGCGTATTGAAAGTGAAACAGAACGCGAGCGTTTAAAGAAAGTTGTCAATCACTACTGTGATGAGCATGGTGGCTTCATCATTCGTACTGCCGCAGAAGGTGCAGACGAAAAAGAACTTTCTCAAGATGCGGCATTTTTGAAGCGTTTATGGCTGAAAGTCATGGAGCGTCGCTCGAAATACAAAACCCGCTCTACCTTGTACGGTGAGCTAGGTTTAGCGCAGCGCATTCTGCGTGATTTTGTAGGTACTGAGCTTGACAAAATCATGGTCGATTCTCGCCTAGAGTATGAGAACTTAAAAGAGTTTACCTCTGAATATGTGCCAGAGTTGACTGAGAAGCTTGAACTCTACGAAGGCGATAAGCCTATCTTCGATATGTATGACACAGAGAACGAAATCCAACGCTCTCTTGAACGCAAAGTCGAGCTTAAGTCCGGCGGCTACCTGATCATCGATCAAACGGAAGCCATGACTACGGTCGACATCAATACCGGCGCGTTTGTTGGCCGTCGCAACCTAGAAGAAACCATCTTCAATACCAACGTTGAAGCGACGCAAGCAATCGCACGTCAACTTCGTCTGCGTAACCTTGGTGGCATCATCATTATCGACTTTATCGATATGGCATCGGATGAACACCGTAAGCGCGTTCTAAGCTCTCTTGAAGCGGCATTATCAAAAGACCGAGTGAAAACCAACATTAATGGCTTTACTCAACTAGGCTTAGTTGAGATGACTCGTAAGCGTACGCGCGAAAGTATTGAACATATCTTATGTTCTAGCTGTCCTACTTGTGAAGGTCGCGGCAGCGTGAAGACTGTTGAGACCGTGTGTTACGAGATCCTACGTGAAATCACTCGAGTGAATCGTGCGTATGATGCAGACAACTTCGTTGTGTACGCATCGCCATACGTAGCTGAAACACTATTGGGTGATGAATCCCATGCACTAGCTGAACTCGAAGTATTTATTGGTAAGCAAGTTCGTATTCAAGCTGAACCCCTGTACATTCAGGAGCAGTTTGACGTCGTCATGATGTAATTGGAAAATTTGTGAATTCTGGCTTTAACCGTTTCGGGCGTTTCTGCGCGTGGACGTTGGTCACTCTGTTGGTGCTTCTGGCCATTTTAGTGACCACACTGCGCGTAGCATTGCCACAACTTAACCACTTCCAAGATGAGATCAAAACCTGGGTCAAGCAAGGCACAGGTTTTGACTTTTCTATCACCAGCGTTGCTGGCTCTTGGCGTAACAGCCATCCCTCTATCGCACTGCAAGGTTTAGAAGCGAATCTGCCGAACAACCAAGATGCTCGTTTTGCAGTGGATGAAATCCATATTGAATTCGATCTCATTCAATCTCTTTTGCAGTTTAAGCCCGTGGTTGCGGACTTAACGATCGATGATTTAGCGTTAGATATTCGCACTGTCGACCTGTTGTCGAAATCAGAAGGCAAAGAACCACCTGCGAATGTCAGCAAAAATGAAACCAAGCTGATTGATCAACTCGACTCTCTATTGCTGCGCCAGTTTGAAGACTTCACCATCACTGATTCTCGTATTTGGTATAAATCGATTTCAGGTGAAACACGCCGCTTGGATATCGAACAGTTACGCTGGAGTAACCAAGGTAAACACCACCTAGCAGAGGGTACGGTAAGTATTGCCGATGCAAGTCTTAACTCGTTATTAGTGCGTGCCAACTTTAAAGATTACGGCTCGTTGCGTGATGTGTCGGGCGAGTTTTACGTAAGTGTAAAAGACGTGTCTGTGACGCCTTGGCTAACCACTTACATGCAAGAACAATCGGGTGTTGAGTCAGGTAAAGTGAGCCTCAATACTTGGCTGACATTGAGACATAGCCAACCGAGCTATGCTTACGTCGACTTACAACCTTCTGAACTGGTTTGGAATGAGAATGGCCATCATGATCTTCTGATCGAATCTGGTATTTTCAAGCTACTACCCGATAAAGAGGGGTGGAAAGTAAATGGTCACTCACTTCAAATCCGCACGGATGACAGACCATGGCCAGAGCTAGATGTTGCTTTTGATTGGCAACCAGAAGGCTGGTTACTCAACCTTTCTCAATTGGATATTGAAGCGCTAACCCCGTTAATTAAATTAGCACCGAAGTCAGAATCCACCACGGATTTACTCGACAAGCTTGCGCCAAAAGGGCGTGTAGAAGACATCCGTCTGTCGATGAATGGCAGCTTAGATACGTTGCGTTATTCTGCCGAACTGGAAGAGCTAGGCTTAACGCAATGGGAACTGCTTCCTGGCTTTAGTCATGTGCAAGGCAAGGTGTCGGGTAACTTAGAGCAAGCAAAAGCGAAAGTGACCGTTATTGATGATGTGTTTCCGTATGGAGATGTATTTCAAGCGCCTTTGAACATTAAGCAAGGTGAGGTCGACATCATCTGGCAGCAGGACGAAGCAGGCTGGCGTTTATGGTCCGATAAAGTGACGGCGGCTACACCGGATCTGCAAGTGCTGGGTGCGTTCCGTCTCGACTTCCCGAAAGAACAAAGCCCATTCCTGTCGTTTTATGCCGAAGCCGACCTCTACAACGCGGGTGAAACTTGGCGTTATCTGCCGACGTTAGCGCTTGGGCAAGATCTGACAGACTATCTCTCTACTGCGATTCAAGGTGGTAAGGTTAATACAGCTAAGCTGCTTTGGTATGGCGAGTTAGGTGACTTCCCGTATAAAGCGCATAACGGTATGTTCCAAGCATGGGTTGGTTTGAAGAACGCGAAGTTCAGCTTTGATACTGCTTGGCCGACCATCACAGATTTACAGCTCGACTTGTTGTTTGAAAATGACGCCATGTATTTGGATTCGAAGTCTGCCACGTTAAATGGCGTGAAAGCGAAGCGAATTACAGGTCGTATTCCTGAGCTTGCAGAAGGTGGCCACATTGAGATTGAAGCCAAAGCAAGCGCTCCGGGTAATGAAGTTCGTGACTACATGATGGCGACGCCACTGGTTGACTCCGTGGGAGCTGCATTGACCGCGCTGCAAGTCAGTGGACCGGTCTATTCTGAGTTCCAACTTAATATCCCATTTGATACCGAGAAAGACGCTCGCGCTTGGGGCTATGCGGATCTTAAGAATAACCGCGTAGACATAGATGCGCCGCCGATGACGTTAGAAAACGCAACCGGCCGTATCAAGTTCGATAATGACGTTGTGACCACTTCGGGTCTCTCTGCTGAACTATTGAAGCAGCCAATCTCACTGGACTTCCGCGGTGAGAATGCGGAACAAGGCTATAACGTAACCATTAATACCCTTGGTGATTGGGAGGTAAACCCGCTTAAACCTTACCTTGGTGAGCGTTGGTTGAGTCTGGTGTCTGGTCATGCACCTTGGCAAATGGATATCGACCTACAACTGAATGATGTTGGCTTTACCTACCAAGTGGATGTGCTTGCTCAGCTAAGTCAGTTAGCAAGTGAATATCCGTACCCGCTTGGGAAAAAACGGGGCGAAAAAGGGCAAGCGGAGCTCCAAGCTTCTGGAAACCAAGAAAGTGTTTCGGCTCGTTTGCAGATCCCAAATGCGAAGTACCAAACGGAAATCGACATTTCAGGCGATGTCCCAGTATTGACCGCAACAAATCTCGTTGTGGGGAACGGCGGTTTCAAAATCAGCCCTGTGGTAGGACACGACGCCTCAATTCGTTTGGATGATTTGAGCCTCGATAAGTGGGCGGATTTAATGCACGTTCCACAAAGTACCACACAGTCTGTTTTGTCGAGCATGAAAACGCCGACGATTCCTGTACCTACGCGCGTGAGTATGGACGTACAAAACTTAGAACTTGGTGGGATTGAGTTCCATGACGTGAACTTAAATGCGCGTAAGAAGAACTTAAGCTGGCAGCTTGATGTAGATAGTCAGGAAGTAAAAGGTAAAGCGAACTACCTCAAGCCGTCTGAGCTGTCTGTTTCACTTGATCATCTGCATTTGTACATTCCGGGCTTCGATGAGATGACCAAAGAGCGAGGTTCCTTGTTTGCCAGCGAAGATCAAGCGGCACCGCTTATCTCAAACTTTGACCGCAAGTTCCATGCAGAGATGCCAAACTTAACCTTGAGCATCGATGACTTTTGGTTGCAGGGCTATAAAGTCGGCAAAGTGAATGTGGATGTGGCACGCGCTAACAACCGCCTTGAATGGAAGAATGTAAACTTTAGCAGTGGTCAAAACCGTGTGGATATGAGCGGATGGTGGGAACTGACGAAAGAACGTAGTCATTCAAACCTGACCATGAAGGTGAAAGGTGAGAACAACAGTGATTTGATGGAGCGCTTTGGGATAACCTCTGGCATCCAACAAGCGCCGTTTGAAATCAATGCCAACCTAGACTGGGATGGCGCGCCGTGGTCGATGAAGACTCAAAGTTTACAAGGTGACGTGTCTACCGAGTTCGGAAAAGGCGTGATCACTGAAGTCAGCGGCGCCGCTCGATTGCTTGGTCTATTCAGCCTCGACTCTATCATTCGTAAGATGCAGCTCGACTTTACTGACGTGTTCGACAAAGGGATGGCATTCAACTCAATTACGGGTACAGGCCAAATCCAAGATGGTGTATTTATCACCAACGATATTGTGATGGATGCACTGGCCGGTGAAATGAAGATTCGTGGCATCGCCGATATGAACACCCGCTTGGTGGATGCGGAAGTGAACTTTACTCCGGACATTACTTCAGGTTTGCCTATGCTGACTGCCTTTGCTGTAGCGCCTCAAACGGCGTTGTACGTACTGGCGATTTCGACGGTTATTTCTCCAGTAGTGGAAGTCTTCACGCAAGTAAACTACGAAGTGAAAGGTCCTCTGGATTCACCTACTGTAAAAGAGATTTCACGAAGCAAAGGTGAATACAAGTTGCCAGAAAAACTGCGTGAGCAAGCGAAGTAATTGCGCGGTTAGTCTTCCGACGAACAAGGAATTGAATACATGGAACGTGTTGGCATCATCCAAATGACATCAGGTCCAGATATCGAGGAGAATCTGGACCTCATTGCCAAGCAATGCGCATTGGCTGCTGAGCAAGGTGTGAAGCTGGTTGTGACACCAGAAAACGCTACGCAGTTTGCCAATCGAGAGGCGTATCACCAGAACGCAGAAACTTTGGGTGACGGTCCTATTCAGCAGTGTTTATCTGAGATCGCACAACGCAATCAATTAACGCTAATAGTCGGAAGCATGCCGATTCGCACTGAACAAGGCGTGACTACCACGACATTTGTTTTCTCACCGCAAGGCGAGCGTATTGCTCATTACGATAAGCTGCATATGTTTGACGTGGATGTCGCCGATGGGTATGGCAGCTATCGTGAGTCGGATACCTTTAGTGCAGGTAATCGCATCGTGACGGCAGAGACCAATATTGGTACGGTAGGCTTAAGTATTTGCTACGACGTACGCTTTCCTGAACTGTTTAAAGCACTACGCTTAGCAGGAGCACAAGTTATCGTTGTGCCCGCTGCGTTTACCGCCGTCACGGGAGAGGCGCATTGGGAAGTACTGCTAAGAGCGCGTGCGATTGAAACCCAGTGCTGGATTCTTGCCTGCGGGCAAACGGGGACGCATCCTTGTGGTCGTCAAACCTGGGGGCACTCCATGGTGATTGACCCTTGGGGGCGCGTTCACCAACAATTGAATGACCAAGTAGGACTGCTGGTGGCAGAGATAGATTTGTCACACAACCAGCAAGTAAGGCAGAATATGCCGCTGACTCAACACAGTCGCTTTCAAAATGAATTGAAACGGAAATAAAAGAGCTAACTATGAGCATAAACCAAATAGAACAGGCACTCCTTGCCCCAAACGGTCTGACAGAGCAAGACATCGCTGACACACTAGCGAGCATTGCGACGCGCCAGATCGATTATGCGGACATTTACTTTCAGTCCAGCTGGCATGAGTCTCTGGTTCTAGAAGACAGTATCATTAAAGATGGCTCTTTCAATATTGACTGTGGTGTCGGTGTACGTGCAGTCACAGGCGAGAAAACCGGTTTCGCCTACTCAGACCAAATTCAACTAGAAGGTTTGAAGCAAAGTGCGATTGCAGCGCGTGGTATTGCGCAGCAAGGTCAAAACGGCAAAGTGCACGCATTCAAGCGTTCTGATAACCAAGCTTACTACGATGCGGTAAACCCACTAGCAAGCTGGGAAAAGCAACAAAAAACTGAACTGTTATTGTCTCTGGATGCGTACATTCGTACCAAAGAGCCACTCATCAAAGAAGTGTCGATAAGCATCAGCGGTGTGCACGAGCAAATGCTAGTTGCAGCAACCGACGGTACTTACGCTGGCGATATTCGCCCGCTTGTTCGTCTATCAATCAGTGTTCTTGCTGAAAAAGGCGATCGCCGTGAACGCGGTAGCGCTGGTGGTGGTGGTCGTTTCGGTTACGACTTCTTCCTATCTGAAACGAACGGCGTGAAACAAGCCTTCCAATTCGCAGATGAAGCGATTCGTATGGCGCTAGTGAACTTAGAAGCAGAAGCAGCACCTGCAGGCATGATGCCTGTGGTACTTGGTTCTGGCTGGCCGGGCGTATTGCTGCACGAAGCGGTAGGTCACGGTTTAGAAGGTGATTTCAACCGCAAAGAGTCGTCAGTGTTCTCGGGCAAGATGGGTGAGCAAGTGACATCTCCGCTTTGTACGATCGTGGATGATGGCACGCTAAAAGATCTGCGCGGTTCATTGAACGTGGATGATGAAGGTGTGAACGGTCAATACAACACGCTTATCGAAAATGGTGTGCTGAAAGGCTACATGCAAGACAAGCTAAACGCACGCCTAATGGGTGTGAACCCTACAGGTAACGGCCGTCGTGAGTCTTACGCACATCTACCAATGCCACGTATGACTAATACTTACATGCTACCGGGCGAACACACACCAGAAGAGATCATCTCTACGGTGAAGAAAGGTCTGTACGCACCAAACTTCGGGGGCGGTCAGGTGGACATCACTTCTGGTAAGTTCGTGTTCTCTGCATCGGAAGCGTACTTGATTGAAGATGGCAAAATCACTCGCCCAGTGAAAGGCGCAACGTTGATTGGCTCAGGTATCGAAGCAATGCAGCAAGTTTCTATGGTGGGTAACGACCTAAGCATCGACAGAGGCGTTGGCGTGTGTGGTAAGGCTGGTCAAAGCGTACCGGTTGGCGTTGGTCAACCAACATTGAAGCTCGATTCAATCACCGTGGGTGGTACTGAGTAAGCATTAACTACCAATTAGCTATGACGTTAAAGATCGTCATTCCCTACCGTGACGAAGGAGCGATGATAGGGAATCTCGACTTTTAGCCTAGAGCATCAAACGTTAAACTATTAAAGAATAAAAGAGCGCCCATTGAGCGCTCTTTTGTTTTAGGGGGAGATGATTCGCTATAGATTCTCTTCCGCAAACTCTGCCAAGCGACTGCGCACCACACCATTGAGGTGAATATTGGCGCTGCCTTCAAAGTTCTTGAAGCGTTCAACCATATACGTCAAACCAGACGTCACTGGGGTTAGGTAGTGGGAGTCAATCTGTGCCAAGTTACCCGAGCACACAATCTTAGTGCCTTCACCACAACGGGTGATGATGGTTTTGATTTGTGAAGCGGTTAAGTTCTGACACTCATCGAGCAAGACAAACGCATTCTGGATAGAGCGACCACGCATAAAGTTAATCGATTTAAACTGAATATTGGCTTTATCGCAGATGTACTTCATCGAACCTTCGGTGCAATGGTCGTTCTTGTGCAGCGCTTCCAAGGTATCGGTCACTGCGGCTAACCACGGCATCATTTTCTCTTCTTCCGAGCCCGGTAAGAAACCAATCGACTCCCCAATATCTGGCGTGTTCCGCGTTACGATAATCTTATCGAACATGCCTTTTTCAATGGTTTGCTCTAGTGCCGCTGCCATTGCAAGGAGCGTTTTACCACTACCGGCAGCGCCGGTCAGAATCACCAAGTCAATATCAGGATCAAGCAAGGCATCCATCGCCATGCCTTGATAGATATTTTTCGGTGTAATGTCCCAAGCGCGACGATGCATCATGCGCTCACGACTCAGGTCGAGCAGCGTAACCTTATCCCCATTAATGGTTTCTACTCGACCTACAAAATCACTCTCTTCATCAATCACGTATTGGTTGATAAAGGTCGGCTCGAACGGTTCGCGGTTGAGTTTATGGAACGTTTTTCCACCCAGCGCGTAACTCTCAACTTCATCCACATCACTCCAAAAATCACCTTCACGTTGTTGGAAGCCTTTGGTGAGATATTGGATATCATCAATCAGTTGATCAGTACGATAGTCTTCGACGAAACGTACGCCAGCGCCTTTGGCTCGCAAACGCATGTTGATGTCTTTGGTTACGAGCACGACTTCACGTGGTGCGCGTTTGTTTTGCAGATAAAGCACCGCATTGAGTATGCGGTTGTCACCGGCTTTGTCGGCGAAGGCTTTGACGGTTTCCTGCAATTCGAAGTCCGCCAAAATAGAGATGGTGCCTTGGTTTGGGTTGTCTTTAGAAACTGGAATACCTTCTGAGATTTCATCGGGTGTTGCGTCTTTAAACAGATCTTCCAAAGCGCGAATCGCAACGCGTGCATCCCTTGCTACATCACGTTTACTGTCTTTGATTCGGTCGAGTTCTTCCAACACGGTCATTGGGATGACGACATCGTGTTCTTGGAAAGAGAAGATGGCGAAGGGTTCATGAAGAAGAATGTTGGTATCGAGTACAAACAGTTTCCGATCGGTATCGCCCATAGCGTCTCCTTGCCGCAGCGCGGCTTTGCTGGCTAGTAGCTAAGAAGGAACAGTCTTCCTAACTCTGATTGCTTGCAATAGAGGTTGTCGGGCAATGTCGGTTAGTGCGCAACCGAGTAGCAAGACAACTTACTGCAAACCCGTGTTGATCCTAATCGTGTACTTAATGCGCTCAAATCATGCTTGATGACTCTAAGCGCCCCTCATTAGAAGTATACGTAAAATTTACTTCTTACAACTTAATAATTGTCATGAGTTTTTTACAATTTGATTGCATTCCTAATTCAGGAAAAAAAGTTGCCCCTCTGGGCGGTTTCGGCGTGACCTAAATCACAGCTTCAAGTAAGATTAGCGACCTTTTTCTGCGTATAGGCTACGCCCGATTTATCATGTTCAGCTGGCTTAAAAATGCACAGCACAAAGTGGCATGACAAGCACGATTGGTATAGCAGAAGCCAGAATCAGATCTAAACTATTATCCATGCCCATCGGGATGGGTAGAGACCAACAAGAAACAACAACGAGGTAGTCAATTCATGACATTTGCTTTGGGGCAGCGCTGGATTAGCGATACGGAAAGCGATTTAGGTTTAGGTACCGTAGTAGCAATGGATGCTCGTACTGTGACATTGATGTTTGCAGCATCAGAGGAAAACCGAGTTTACGCACGTAACGATGCACCAGTTACCCGAGTAACGTTCAACGTCGGTGATGTCATCGATTGCCAAGAAGGTTGGTCATTAAAAGTTGAAGAAGTACTGGAAGATGAAGGTCTATACACCTATTTCGGTACTCGTGAAGACACGCAAGAAACGGCGATCGTGTTGCGTGAAATCTTCCTAAGCAACCACATTCGTTTTAACAAGCCGCAAGACAAGTTGTACGCAGGTCAAATCGATCGCATGGACAACTTTGTACTTCGCTACCGTGCGCTACAAAACCAATTTGAGCAACACAAGAGCCCAATGCGTGGTCTGTGTGGCATGCGTGCAGGCTTGATCCCTCACCAGCTTTACATCGCGCACGAAGTCGGTCGTCGTCACGCGCCTCGCGTATTGCTAGCGGATGAAGTTGGTCTGGGTAAAACCATCGAAGCGGGCATGATCATCCACCAGCAAGTGCTGTCCGGTCGTGCTGAACGTATCCTTATCGTGGTGCCAGAGACACTGCAACACCAGTGGCTCGTTGAGATGATGCGTCGTTTCAACCTGCACTTCTCTATCTTTGATGAAGAGCGTTGTATTGAAGCGTTCGCAGAAGCGGAAAACCCATTTGATACGCAGCAATACGTGCTGTGTTCACTGGATTTCCTACGTAAGAGCCGCAAGCGTTTCGAGCAAGCGCTAGAAGGCGAGTGGGATCTATTGGTTGTCGATGAAGCGCACCACTTAGAATGGAGCCAAGACAAACCAAGCCGCGAATACCAAGTGGTAGAAGGCTTGGCAGAACGCACTGCGGGTGTGCTACTGCTAACGGCAACACCAGAGCAGCTAGGTCGTGAGAGTCACTTCGCTCGTTTACGTCTGCTAGACCCAGATCGCTTCTACGATTACGACGCATTCGTTGAAGAAGAAGAGCAATACGCACCTGTTGCGGATGCTATTACTTCGCTGTTCTCTGGTGAGAAACTGCCTGACGAAGCGAAAAACCAAATTACAGAACTGCTTTCTGAACAAGACGTTGAGCCGCTATTCCGCATTATCGAAAGCGACAGTGATGAAGAAGCGAAAGCGTCAGCGCGCCAAGAGCTGATCGACAACCTGATGGACCGTCACGGTACAGGTCGCGTTCTGTTCCGTAACACGCGTGCAGCGATCAAAGGCTTCCCGAAGCGTAACGTGCATCTAATGCCAATGGACATTCCGCAGCAGTACACCACGTCAATGCGTGTATCAGGCATGATCGGCGGCAAGATGACACCAGAAGCGCGCGCGGTGAAGAACCTTTATCCAGAAGAAATCTTCCAAGAATTTGAAGGTGAAGATTCAAGCTGGTGGCAGTTCGACTCACGTGTTAACTGGCTACTTGAGAAAGTAAAAGAGAAACGCAGCGACAAAGTACTGGTTATTGCCTCTCGTGCAAGTACTGCGCTGCAACTTGAGCAGGCACTGCGTGAGCGTGAAGGTATTCGTGCAACTGTATTCCACGAAGGCATGTCGATTCTTGAGCGTGACAAAGCGGCTGCTTACTTTGCGCAAGAAGAGGGCGGCGCGCAGGTTCTTATCTGTAGTGAAATCGGCTCAGAAGGTCGTAACTTCCAGTTTGCTAACCAGCTTGTGATGTTCGATTTACCGTTCAACCCAGACTTGCTAGAGCAGCGTATTGGTCGTCTGGACCGTATCGGTCAGAAGCGTGATATCGATATCCACGTGCCTTACCTAAAAGACACGTCACAAGCGATTCTTGCTCGTTGGTTCGATGAAGGTCTGAACGCGTTTGCTGAAACCTGTCCAACAGGTCGCGCGGTTTACGATAAGTACTCTGATGCGCTGATTGAAATGCTGGCATCTGGTGATGTTTCAAACCTTGATGAAGTGATTGAAGAATCAGCGAAGATGAACAAAGAGCTGAAATCACAACTTGAGCAAGGTCGTGACCGTCTGCTAGAGATGCATTCAAACGGCGGCGAGAAAGCGCAGCAGATCGTTGAGAAAATCTCATCGACAGATGGTGACACAAACCTAGTGACGTTCGCACTGTCTCTGTTTGACACCATTGGCTTGAACCAAGACGACAAAGGCGAAAATGCACTTGTGGTAACGCCATCTGAGCACATGATGGTGCCAAGCTACCCAGGTTTGCCATACGAAGGTGCGACTATCACATTTGATCGTGATACAGCGCTATCTCGCGAAGACATGCACTTTATCAGTTGGGAACACCCAATGATTCAAGGTGGTATTGATCTGCTGATGAGCGAAGGTGTGGGTACCTCTGCGGTTTCTCTGCTGAAGAACAAAGCGCTACCAGTGGGCACTATCCTACTTGAATTGGTATACGCGGTGGATGCACAAGCACCAAAACGCAGCGGTATTACTCGTTTCTTACCGAAGACGCCAATTCGCATGATGATGGATGCTCGTGGTAACGATCTGTCTTCTCAGGTTGAGTTTGAAGGTTTCAACCGTCAGCTAAGCCCGGTAAACCGTCACTTAGGTAGCAAGCTAGTGACATCAGTACAGAAAGATATTCACAGCCTAATCGAAGCGGGTGACGTATTGGTTGAGCAGAAAGTGGAAGAAGTTCGTAAGCAAGCGCATCAAGACATGCAGCAAAGCTTGAATGCTGAGCTTGAGCGTCTACAAGCGCTGAAAGCGGTAAACCCGAACATCCGTGATGAAGAAATTGAAGCGATTGAAGAGCAAATCAAAGAGCTAACAGGTTACATCAACCAAGCTCAGGTCCAGCTAGATTCGCTACGTTTGATTGTGGTCAGCCATAACTAATCAGCGTTCAAACACACGAAAAAAGGTCTTCAATTGAAGACCTTTTTCTTTATCTGAGCTTGGTTTATCTCAGCGGTTCGGTTAATCGTTTGTAGCTAATTACATTAGCCACTTCCACCAAATAAACAGCGCTAAGAAGCCGAATAAGTAAATCAAGCCAGCAATCGACAACCACTTCAATTTACGACCCAATGCCAATGGCTTAGGTAAGTCCGTTTTACTCACTAAAATGTAGTTCAGTAGCGCAAAGAACGGTGTCGTCATAAACGCCAGTACCATGGCAAAGTTCAGCATTGGTAGCAGTGCTGAAGCCCAGAACACCACAATACCTAATGCCAAGACCGATACCGTTAGCATGATCGCTGACGTTGCTTTTGGGTTAGTCTCTGGTTGTGAGCGCAGTAGACGTTGAGAGTCTGAAATTACACGAGAGTAGCCATCAATCACCGTAATTGTACTGCCGAAGATGCAGAAGAACGCAATCACCGCAATTAGGTAGCGTGACCACTCACCAATAGTCGCAGCGTACAAGCCGACTAGCTGGTGGGAGAAACCCACGCCAGAGCTTTTAAGCTCGATGCCTGAGCCGTGTAGCATCAACGCACCTAGCGATACAAACACCAACGCCAATACTGCCGTACCAATGTAGCCGACGTTAAAATCAAACAACGCAGATTTTGCGGTGACTTCTTGTTGGCTGGTTTGGCGTTTTAGCCACGCAGACGTCAAACAAGAGATCTCGATTGGTGCTGGCATCCAGCCCATGGTCACGACGATAAAGCCGATTGCTGCAATTGACCACGGAGAAGGAGATTCAAAGTTCGCAACGGGTTCTACCGGATTACCAAACGCAATCGCCACTGCCAGCAAAGTCGCAATGCTCAGTACGGTCATGATGACTTTCGAGAGCGTATCCAGCGCTTTGTAATGACCAGCAAATAGGATCACCAAGCACGTGACCAATACAATGATGCTGAGTGACGCCATCGACAATGAAAATGGAATGAAGTAACCCAACAAGCTCGCACTGAACATCAGAAGGGCTGCTGTATTGATCACCGCAGATACGGAGCTGAGAAACAAGAACAACCACAAGTATGGACGACCAAGCTTAGCGTAGCCTTCAACCAAGGTTTTGCCTGTGCCCATGGTGTACTGCACGCCGGCTCGGAAAAATGGGTATTTAAAAAGGTTTACCAGCAGGATAAGCACGGCGAGTTGCCAACCATAAATGGCTCCAGCTTTCGTTGAAGCAACGAGGTGAGATCCACCTACTGCGGCAGAAGCCATGAGAATGCCGGGACCCAACGAGCGTACAAATTGGGAGATTTTGGATTGGGGTTGATCTGGTACTGCAGATTCCATTTGTTATTGTCCTTGTTCATCAACGATAAACTATAAGTAACATGCCCAGTATGGTTGTCAATTTAATTTTACAACTTGTTTTGTTTTTATTTTTGTTGGTAATTTGACTTGTTAACTTTCGTTATTTCAAAAAGTTATATCGCCCCCTATTGGTGAAAAAATTAAACGTGTTTTGTGCATGCATCTTGAGGGCTCTTGGGTATAATCAGCGCGTTTTTATTCTGTAGAGATCCTGCCCATGGCAATGCTTGAGTACAATCCACCAACCGATCCTTGGATTGATGTCGTTTTTGAAGATGAGCAAATTTTGGCGGTAAACAAGCCATCTGGTTTGCTCTCTGTGCCGGGGCGTCTCGCTGAGCACTATGACAGTATGTGGAGTCGACTCACTGAGCAGTATCCAGATATTCAAGTCGTGCATCGCTTGGATATGTGCACTTCCGGTTTGATGGTACTGGCGAAGAACAAACGTGCAGAAAGCGCGTTAAAGAAACAGTTTCAATACCGATTGACGCATAAGATTTACTACGCGCGCGTTTGGGGGCATATAGAGCAAGAAGAGGGTGAGATTGACCTACCGCTGATTTGCGATTGGCCTAATCGTCCGTTGCAGAAAGTCTGTTTTGAAAATGGCAAACCTTCTAAGACGCTTTTCCAAGTAGCGAAGCGAGAAGAGCATCCTGATGGCTCCAAGACGACGATTGTACGTTTGTTGCCGATCACTGGTCGCTCACACCAATTGCGAGTTCACATGCAAGCATTAGGTCACCCGATTGTAGGCGATGAGTTTTACGCAACTGAAGAAGCGAAAGCCTTCTCTGAGCGCCTAGAACTGCACGCCGCTGAGTTGAGCTTTTACCATCCGAAATGCCATTGGCTGCGCAGCATTTTTGTTCCTTGTGATTTTTACCCGGAAGCGGAAGCGATGATCTTTGACTATTTCGACCCAGAGCGTAAATTACCAGATTACAAAACACTGCCACGTCCATAAATTCATCTTTAGGCAGTGAACAAGGAGTTGTTATGTCACTGCCTAAAGTGGTCTTCCTCGACCGCGCGACCATCCCCGCTCAAATTCAGGTGCCCCGCCCGAGCTTTGCCCATGATTGGGTGGAATACGATCTGACTTCTCTAGAACAAGTGATAGAGCGTCTCACTGATGCGGATATCGTTATCAGTAACAAAGTGGTGCTCGACCAAGCTGTTCTATCTCAGCTTCCTAATCTCAAGATGATTGCTGTGGCGGCCACGGGGTTCAACAACGTCGATATCAACTATTGCGCTGAGCACAATGTTGCGGTCGCGAACGTGCGTGGCTATGCGACTCGCTCTGTGCCAGAACACGTTATCGCGATGCTGTTTGCTTTGCGTCGTAACTTGTTTGGTTATCACCAAGATATCGCAGCGGGCGAGTGGCAACGCAATAAACAGTTCTGTTTCTTTACGCATCCGATTGGCGATGTGGCAGGTAGCACTTTGGGTGTGGTTGGCAGCGGCGCATTAGGTCAAGCAACAGCAAAACTGGCACAAGCGTTAGGGATGAACGTGGTGTTTTCGGAGCGCAAAAGCGTAACGGAGTGCCGAGAAGGTTATGTTTCTTTTGCTGAGGTTCTTGAGCAAGCGGACGCCATCACACTGCATTGTCCACTGAATGATGAAACACGTAATTTGATTGGTGAGGCAGAACTCAAGTTGATGAAGCCTACATCGATTTTGATTAATACCGGACGTGGTGGCTTGGTGGATGAACAAGCTTTAGTGGACGGCTTAAAGCAAGGTGAGATTGCTGGTGCTGGGGTTGATGTCTTTACCCAAGAGCCCGCCAATGAGAGTAATCCGCTGATTGCCAATATGCACTTGCCGAACCTATTGCTGACGCCACACGTTGCCTGGGGCAGTGACTCATCGATTCAGCGTTTGGCTGAGATCTTGATTGAGAATATTAACGCCTTTGAGCGCGGTGAAAGTCTTAATCGCTTGGCGTAATAGCAGAAAATAGGCATGAAAAAAGCAGACACAAAGGTCTGCTTTTTACGTTCTTAAGCGTTGAATTACATTTCTTCTTCAAACGCTTTAAGAATTTGGAAGATTTCACGGTAAGATTTTGCTGGTTTACCGGCTTTCTTCTCTTTCGCTGCTTGGCGAGCAAGTTGACGTAGACGTTGACGATCCGCTTCTGGGTACAGTTCCATTACGTCATCAATCGCTTTATCGCCTTCTTCCACAACGCGATCACGCAGCGCTTCTAGCTTGTGCAGAGCAGCAGTCGCTTGTGAGTGCTTGTTGCGGATTTTATCCAGTGCCGCTTGGATTGGTTCTGGATCTTCGTAACGCATTAGCTTACCAATGCGTTGTAGCTGACGACGACGCGCTTCGTTTTTAAAGCGTTGTGCATCAGCAACCGCTTCTCGTAGGTCTTCGCTCAATGGAAACTTATCTAGAACAGCTGGCTTTAGGCCTACAAGCTCTTCACCTAGCTTTTGCAGCTCTTCCATGTCTCGCTTCATCTCGGATTTACTTACCCAGATGATCTCTTCTTCTGGTTCCCATGGCGCTTTTTGATTCTTACGTGCCATTTCAGTTGCCTGTGTTTTGATTAATATTATGACTATTTTAACAAGAATCGTGGGGAGAAAGCGAAATTCTTGTTATTCTATTGTGCATCGAATACATGATGTGAAAGACAATGGATATTAAACAGCAGGTTGCTGAGCAACGTACCGAGCTAGAACAAGCCGTTTCACGTGCACTAGAAATCGCTGCGGCGAAGTCTGATGCCGCTGAAGTCGCAATCACCAAGAGCACAGGTTTGAGTGTTTCCACTCGCATGGGTGACGTGGAAAACGTTGAATTCAATAGCGATGGCGCACTGGGTATCACCGTCTACCGTGGTCAACGCAAAGGCAGTGCTTCCACATCTGACTTGAGTGAAGCTGCTATCGAGCAAACGGTCTTAGCAGCACTAGACATTGCTCAATACACATCAGAAGACCCATTCGCAGGTCCTGCTCCAAAAGAATACATGGTGAAAGAGGTACCAGACTTAGACCTTTTCCACCCAGATGCGCCTGATCCAGACTACGCAGCGCAAGTCGCGATTGCTGCTGAAAAAGAAGCGTTGAACTACAGCGATGCGATTAAGCAAAGCGATGGTGCAAGCTACGATAGCCACTACGGCGTAAAAGTGTATGGTAATAGCCACGGCTTGTTAGCCAGCTACGCATCCAGCCGTCATAGTACCAGCTGTTGTGTGATTGGTGTGGGTCAAAACGGTGAGATGGAACGTGATTACAGCTACACCGTTGCGCGTCATCGTGATGATCTTTGGACACCAGAAACTGTTGGTCGCAACGCTGCAGAGAAAACCATCAGTCGCCTTGACGCGCAAAAGCTTAAGACAGGCAAATACCCGGTGATGTTTGCTGCGGATGTAGCAACAGGCTTGATTGGTCACCTAGTGATGGCTATCAGCGGTGGCAACCTATACCGTAAGTCTTCTTTCCTATTGGATCATCTTGGTAAGCAAGTATTGCCTGAGTGGTTCAACATTTCTGAGCGTCCACACGTACTGCGCGGATTGGCTTCCAGCCCGTTCGATAGCGAAGGCGTTTACACGCAAGATCGTGAAATCATCACCGATGGTGTTTTAGCTACTTACTTGCTAACCAGCTATGCCGCTCGCAAGATGAAGATGGACCCAACGGGTCACGCTGGTGGAATCCACAACTGGTACGTGAAGTCAACAGGTCAAAACTTCGAGCAAATGCTGAAAGAGCTGGGTACCGGTCTACTGGTAACAGAGACCATGGGGCAAGGCGTAAACGTTGTCACGGGCGATTACTCTCGTGGTGCTGCAGGTTTCTGGGTAGAAAACGGTGAAATCCAATACCCAGTGTCTGAAATTACTATCGCGGGTAACTTGAAAGACATGTTCAATCAGATTGTGGCTGTGGGTAGCGATGTAGAAACACGCTCACAAATCCAAACGGGTTCTATCTTGTTGGATACCATGAAGGTTGCTGGTGAGTAAACTCACTAACCGCTAGATACGAAAAAGCCTGATGTGTTCATCAGGCTTTTTTATTATTCGTTACCTACTGGTCATTACTGAGGCTAAATCATCAAGGTCGCGAGACCAAGGAAAACTGAAAGACCAATTACATCGGTCACTGTCGTTAGCGCCATACCACCAGCGAGTGCTGGGTCGATGTTCATCTTCTTCAATAGTATTGGGATAGTTACACCCGCAACACCTGCTACAAGTAGGTTGGTCAGCATGGCTGCCGAGATAATCCCACCAAGCATCCAGTTCCCTTTCCAAGCTACTACGATACCACCGATGATCAGCGCCCACATGATGCCGTTTAGCAAGCCGATAGCCGCCTCTTTCATCAACAGTTCGCGTTTGTTCGAATCACCGATATGACCGAGTGCTAAGCCACGGATTACAAGTGCAACGGTTTGGTTACCTGCTACACCACCCATTGAAGGCACGATCGTCATTAGGACAGCAATCGCAGCCATTTGGTCTAGAGTCGCTTCAAACATGTTGGAGACAGAAGCAGCGGCCAGTGCAGCAAGTACGTTGGCACCAAGCCAAATACTACGTTTACGAGCAGACTTTACTACAGGCGCGAAGGTATCTTCGTCGTCATCCATACCCGCCATACTCATCATTGAGTGTTCGGCATCTTCACGGATAACGTCGACCACGTCATCGATGGTGATACGACCAACGAGGTGCTGATTTTCATCCACAACCGGAGCAGATACCCAGTTACGACGTTCAAACAGGCTAGCGACATCAGAGTCACTGGTATCCACTGTAATTGCATCATCCGCATCTTCCATCACTTCACTGACTTTGACATCAGGTTGCGTGGTGATCAGCGTCGTGATCGGTAGTTCACCAATCAGTTTGCTCTCATCATCAATGACGTACAGCGCATCAGTTGCTTCAGGCAGTTCGCCTTTCATACGTAGATAACGCAGGACTACGTCGACATCAACGTCACCACGAATAGTGATTACGTCGGTGTTCATCAGTCCACCCGCGGTATCCTCAGGGTAGGATAGGGCGGTTTCCACGCGCAGACGATCTGCACTGTCCATCTGGGACAGAACTTCACGTGAGACGTCGTCAGGCAAGCTACGCAGGACGTAAGCCACGTCATCGGTGTCCATGCCTTCCGTTGCTTCTGCAAGCGCTTCAGGAGCCATTTTGGACACAAGACTGTCTTTAACGTCTTCGTTTAGCTCGTCAAGAATCTCACCGTAATCTTCTGGGTCGGTGAGTTGCCAAAGAACCTCACGACTTTTACGTGGGGAGGCTTCTAAAAGGTGGGCAATATCCTCAGGTTCCATGTCCTGCAGTTGGCGACGAACATGGACGAAGCGGCCGTTTTCCAGTGCTTCAGTGACTTCTTGGAGGGCTTGGTGAGCTTGGTCGAATTCTATTTGCTCTGCCATTCATTCCTCCCAATTCCTGATATTTACA
Source organism: Vibrio sp. M260121 (assembly GCF_036533715.1). Lineage (NCBI taxonomy): Bacteria > Pseudomonadati > Pseudomonadota > Gammaproteobacteria > Vibrionales > Vibrionaceae > Vibrio > Vibrio sp. M260121. The sequence continues at coordinate 49,770 of NZ_JATABF010000019.1, forward strand.
ATGCTTTGAATAATAACTTAATTCTAGGCACCTTTTAATAACAACTTATGAAAGTCGACAAAATTATTTATCGGAATTTAAGCGGGAGGTGAAACTTATGTGGGATATCTGGCTAGAGATAATAAAAAAGCGAGTGAATCACTCGCCTTCGTCAAACTTATCTTCAATCAAATGGCAAACCGCATCAAGAGCTTGCTCGGATTGATCGCCAGTGGCGTGGATGGTCACGTATTGTCCTTGGGCTGATTCCAGCATCAGCAATCCCATGACGCTGTCTGCGGTCGCGGTTTTGTCTTCTTCGTTGTCGATGGTGATCACCGCGTCGAAGCTTTGTGCTAGTTCTACCAGTTTAACTGCCGCACGAGCGTGCAAGCCTAGGCGGTTTTGGATCAGTACTTTACGACTTAATTCCACCGTTATTCCTTAACGTTCTTTTCCAATGAAGTGTGGCGAATTTGTACTTGGTGTCCTTTGTCCGCAAAGTACTCACCGATTTTTTGAGTGAGATAAACCGAGCGGTGTTTACCACCAGTACAACCGATCGCAACGGTCAGGTAACTACGGTTGTTTTTCTCTAATAGTGGTAACCAAGTCTCTATAAAGCTTTCAATTTGGTATTTCAGATCAAGTACCGACTGGTGTTGCTCTAAGAAGGCGCCGATCGGGCCGTCTAAACCAGTGAGAGGGCGCAGTGCTGGCTCCCAGTGTGGGTTTGGCAAGAAACGCACATCAAACACGTAATCGGCATCAGATGGTAATCCGTATTTGAAACCAAACGACTCAAACACCATGACTAAGTCTTTGCGTTCTCGGCCTTCCACACGCATACGTACGGTTTCACTGAGATCATGCAGAGATTGACCGCTACTGTTCAGAACTAAGTCTGCGTGTGCTTTCAGAGGCATTAAGATCTCTTGTTCAAGCTCAATCGCCTGATCAAGTGATAATGATTGACTGCCAAGTGATAGCGGATGAATCCGACGTGTTTCGCTGTAGCGGGTGAGAAGCGTTTCTTTATTCGCGTCTAAGAACAGTACTGTCACATCCAGTTCAGCCTTTAGCTTCTCTAGCGTGGTATTCAGTTCTTTGAGCTTCTTAGGGATATTTCGAATATCGATGCTTACTGCGACGTTTTGTTTGCTCTCAGAGACTGACTGAACAAACGCGTCAAGTAAGTTTACCGGTAGGTTGTCTACGCAGTAGTAACCTAAGTCCTCAAGTACGCGCAGGGCAACACTTTTCCCGGCACCAGAGTGCCCGCTAACAACGATTAATCGCATGGTGATCGTCCTGATTACTTATGAATCATAATGTCGTAGAGCTCTTCATCGCTCTGAGCGTTACGTAAGCTTTTAAGCACTTGCTTGTCACTTAGACGCTCTGCCATAGAGGATAGTGTTTTGAGGTGCTCTTTGCACTGTTCTTCAGGTACAAGGAGAGCAAAAAGAAGGTCGACAGGTCGGTTGTCGATGGCGTCAAATTCAATCGCTTCGTCACACTGAAGTAACACCGCGATGGCTTTGTCGCTTGATTGCATTCTTGCGTGAGGGATAGCAATACCGTTGCCGATACCAGTACTACCCATTTTTTCTCTGCTGAGCATACACTCAAACAGTTCTGTAGAATCTTGGCCCGTGTTTTCAGCGACAATTTGGCTGATCATTTCTAGGGCACGTTTCTTACTTGTACAATGGACTGCACTTTTGGTGCAGTCCAGTGACAGTATTTCGCTCAGTTGCATGATTAATGACTGTTTAGTTTTTCTTTGTGCTTATTAAGTTGACGAACTAATTTATCCACCAGCGAATCAATTGCTGCATACATACTTTCGTCGTTCGATGACGCGTGGATTTCGCCTTGATTGATGTGGAGCGTAGCTTCCGCTATTTGGTTGAGTTTTTCAACTTTTAGTACGACTTGGACTTGGTTAATGTGGTCGAAGAACCTTTCGAGCTTCTGAAACTTAGATTGAACATAGTCTTGCATTGAATCGGTAAGATCAACGTGATGGCCTTGAATATTGATTTGCATAGACTTTCCTTTTCAGTTGGTGCCTAAAGTAGGCGTTTGCGCTGACTCGAAGGGGCGATACCCAAGGATTCACGATATTTCGCTATCGTACGTCTCGCGACTTGAATCCCCTGGTCAGCCAGAAGAGCAGCAATTTTGCTATCACTCAGTGGCTTAGCGGTATTCTCCGCTGCGACCAACTTTTTGATGAGTGCGCGAATTGCTGTGGACGAACACTCTCCACCATTGTCTGTACTAACATGGCTAGAGAAGAAGTACTTCAATTCAAAAATGCCACGTGGGGTATGCATAAACTTCTGTGTTGTTACACGAGAAATTGTCGATTCATGCATGTCCACATCCAATGCTACGTCATTTAGCACCATTGGTTTCATGGCTTCTTCACCATACTCGAAGAAATCTTGTTGATGTTCAACAATACATCTTGCAACTTTGAGAAGCGTCTCGTTTCTGCTTTCTAGGCTCTTAATCAGCCATTTTGCCTCTTGCAAATTGCTGCGAATGTACTGGCTATCCGCACTGTTGCCTTTGCCTAGTTGCGCATATTGTTGATTTACTTTTAGTTTCGGAATGCTGTCAGGGTTTATGGAGACGGTCCACTTACCATGATCTTTAAATACGGACACATCCGGAATGACGTATTCAGTGTCATCGGGTGTGATACGACTACCTGGGCGTGGGTCAAGTTGTTGAATCAACTTCAATACTTCACGCAAGTCCGCTTCTTTAAGCTTAGTCTCTTTGATGACCAGCTTGTAGTCACGATTGCCAAGGTGGTCGATGTGATCGCTTAACACCATTTTCGCCTCAGCAAGCCATGGCGTGTCTTCAGGGAAAGTTGCCAGTTGCAGCAGTAGGCACTCTTGTAGATTGCGAGAGGCTACACCGAGCGGGTCAAATTGCTGAATACGCTTACGTACCGCTTCTACTTCATCCAATTCCACTTCTTCGTTGTCGAAGCTCTCGTGAATTTCTTCAGGGGATAGGGTTAGGTAGCCGTAGTCGTCGATGGCATCGATGATCGCGAGGGCGATGGTGCGGTCGGTTTCACTGAAAGGCGTTAAGTCTAACTGCCACATAAGGTAATCATGCAGCGATTCAGTGGTCTCACCTTGGTAGACGGGCATGTCATCATCTAGCGCTAGGCCTGTGCTGCCTGTATTGGCGCTGTATACGTCATCCCAAGTGGTATCGATTTCTAGCTCAGAGCTGATTTCAGATTTTTCAATCACGTCTGAGCTGTCTGGAAGGTCGGGTTCTGAGGCGTCGTTAGCTTCGTTCGCACTGTTATCAGCAGATTCAGACGCTGATTTGTCTTCACCGTTTGCTTGAGGCTCATCGTGGCCTTCTTCAACTTCCAGTAGCGGGTTGGAGTCCAACGCTTCTTGGATTTCTTGTTGAAGATCGAGCGTCGACAATTGCAACAAACGAATCGCTTGCTGCAGCTGTGGCGTCATGGCTAACTGTTGACCTAGCTTGAGTTGTAATGAAGGTTTCATTCAGTGTTACTTACCTTGTAATGCTCAGAATCTTACCGTTCCTAATGTAATCATAGACGGAATTGTTCGCCGAGATAAACTTGTTTCACTTGCTCGTTATTGAGAACTTCATCCGGAGTTCCCGATGCGATGAGGTGTCCTTGACTTACGATATAGGCTTTTTCACAAACGTCCAAGGTTTCGCGAACGTTATGGTCAGTGATTAACACGCCAAGACCGCGATCGCGCAAGTGTTCAATGATTTTTTTGATGTCGTTAACCGAAATTGGGTCAACACCCGCGAACGGTTCATCCAACAAAATGAACTGAGGGTTTGCTGCCAATGCACGAGCAATTTCTACACGGCGGCGTTCACCACCTGATAGTGCCATACCCGCACTGGTGCGTATGTGCTGTATGTGGAATTCTTCCAACAAATCTTCCAGTTTGTCTTGGCGTTCTTCACGAGTCAGTTCTTGGCGAGTCTCGAGAACGGCCATGATGTTGTCTTCAACAGATAGCTTACGGAAGATCGACGCTTCTTGCGGCAGGTAGCCAATACCCAAGCGAGAACGACTGTGCATCGGTAAAATACTGATGTCTTGGTTGTCGATGGTGATGGTACCTTCATCACGCGGAACCAAGCCTACGATCATGTAAAACGAAGTGGTTTTACCCGCACCATTTGGGCCCAGTAGACCAACGATTTGGCCAGATTCTACTTCGAGACTTACATCGGTAACTACCTTGCGCTTTTTGTAGCTTTTCGCAAGGTTCTTTGCACTCAGTACTGCCATATTAGTTCTCGATTTGATTCGGTTGCAGGATGGTGGTTACGCGCTCATCCTTCGAGCTGTCGGCGACTAGCTTCTGTTGACCAATTTGGTAACGGATCGATGAACCTTTGATGGTATTACCGTCTTGTGCTAGTTGCGCTTGACCTTTCATGGTCAATTCATCAGTAGAGATGCGGTAGTCTAGCTCAGTTGCTTGGCCGCTTAGCGTTTTGCCATCGTCCATCAACTGAGAAAACGTAGCAGGCTTACCAAATGCTTGGATCTGCTTGATAGACTCGGTCTTAGGATCGCGAGTCACAACGATTCTATCAGCATCGATATTGATGCTACCTTGCTTAAGCGATACATCACCTTTAAAGATGACCTGGTTACTCTTCATGTCCACCTGTTGGGTGTCTGAATTGATGTAAACCGGTTGTTGAGTATCCGACTTAAGTGCTAACGCTTGCGGCGCTGCTAAAACCAATGCCAATAGGCTAAGGTGTAACGGTTTCATATCGACCTTGAACTTCATCTGTCAGAGTCGCAGTGTGAGCTTTCAAGTTGCCCTGCATTGCGCCTCCGGTAGTTTCAAATTGCGGTCCAACCAACATTACTTGTTGATCGGCTTTAAAATCACGATTGGTGAGATTGATGACCAATTTATCTGTCGCCATGGTATCGAAACTCGCGCCAGGCAATAGATTCTGCATCAGTACTTTGTCGTACAAGGTCAGAATCTGGTCTTCATCAAGTACTGCTTTTGTCGCAGTGACTTTCCACTCCACGACGCTACCTTCACGGTAAACCATCAGTGTTGGGCTCTTAAAAATCGTGTCTCCACTCTTAGCATAGTGATCCAAGTTAGTGGAACGGATGATGTAACTGCGGACACCATCTTCACCATAAGTGATGTTTTCTAGTCCAGTACCACTGAACATAGGCAGTTCTAAATTTGGTGCTACTTGAATATCTTCATTGCCTTTTGGTGTCATGAGGTAATAACCGCACCACGCGACAACAAAGATCAAGAGCAAATAAATAAGGCGAGTAAAACTCATAAAATAAAGGCCTTTATCTTAGCTCAGTACTTCCCTGACCATTGCCTTAATCTGTTAAATCAACCGTTAAGTCTTTTGGGTGATGCAATACTACATCACGCCAGCTTTCAATAAATCATGCATATTCAGTGCGCCAACAATCTTATTGTTATCGCACAAGATCAGAGCATTGATGTTCTTGTCTTGCATTAGATTCAACCCCTCTACCGCTAACATCTCCGGATGTGCTGTAGTTGGGTTTTGCGTCATCACTTCACCAATTGCTGTGGTGTGGATATCAATGCGCTTATCCAAAGTACGACGTAAATCGCCATCGGTGAATATACCAAGCATAGCATCGTGCTCATCGACGATGGCTGTCATGCCCAAGCCTTTTTCAGAAATCTCGAGCAAGGCGTCACGAATAAGCGCATCAGGTGATACTTTTGGTAGTGCATTACCGAAGTGCATTATATCAGACAGCTTAAGCAGCAATTTTCTTCCCAGCGCACCACCAGGGTGTGATAACGCAAAGTCTTCCGCTGAGAAGCCACGAGCTTGCAGAAGCGCAACAGCCAGTGCATCACCCATAACCAAAGTCGCCGTAGTACTGCTGGTTGGCGCGAGACCAAGTGGGCAAGCTTCTTTTGGAACAGTGATTTGCAAATGCAGATCAGACAACTTCGCCATGTTCGATTCTGGCTTGCCTGTCATACTGATGATTTTGATGTTCAGGCGTTTCAAAACTGGGAATAGAGACAAAATCTCATGAGACTCTCCCGAGTTTGAAATCGCAATAACAATATCACCCGCGCTGATCATGCCTAGGTCACCATGTGCAGCTTCGCCAGGGTGAACGAAAAATGCTGAAGTACCAGTGCTCGCAAGGGTCGCAGCAATTTTGTTGCCGATATGACCTGATTTGCCCATGCCCATTACGACAACTTTGCCGTTATTGGAAAGAATCAATTCGCAAGCTTGTTCAAACTGCGCGTCAAAGTATTGGTCTAGCTGTTGTAAAGCTGATACCTCAATATCAAGAACTTGTTTAGCTGCAGCGCGAAAATCAAATTGAGTGGACATATCAGTGCTCCAATTTGTCTTTACTTATTATGTTATTAAGCGGCCATGTTTGCGAATAGGTACACTTGGTAACCTAAGAAACACACAAACAGGATGCCACCTTCAAGGCGGTTGATACTGCGTGACTTACCAAGACACATTGCCACAAGAAGGAGAGAAACCCCTAGCATCACCCAGAAATCACGACCCATAGCGTATTCGCTCAGCATCGATGGATTGATGATGCCAGGTAGACCCATAACCGCAAGAATGTTGAATACGTTTGAGCCGATGATGTTACCTACGGCCATGTCGTCTTCGCCTTTTAGAACGCCAGCAAGAGATGCAGCGAGTTCTGGAAGGCTAGTGCCGATAGCAATAATAGTAAGGCCAATCACTAGGTCACTCATGCCAAAGTGTTTCGCAATAATGACGGCATTATCTACCAGCATGCTTGCTGCCAAAGGAAGCAGTATCAAGCCAATCACAACCCACATGATTGCTTTCGGGTTAGTTACGCCTTCTGGGACTTCAGATTCTTGCTCATCAACAAACGCATCACCAGCTTTCTGCTCTTTACGGCTAATTTGCAGCATGGCAAATAGGAATCCACCGAACAAAATAAACAGCAAGATACCTTCATAGAAGCCTAAGTGGCTATCCCACAGTAAAATACCAGCAAGTACAGTAACTGCTATCATCAAAGGCAGTTCGCGGCGAATCACGGCAGAGCTGATAGAAAGTGGTTTGATGATCGCAGTAATACCTAGGATCAAAGCAATATTAGCAATGTTGGAACCGAGCACGTTGCCAACCGCGGTATCGGTTTTGCCATCCCATGCAGCGGTTGCCGAAACCATCATCTCTGGTGCAGATGAGCCCATTGCAAGAATGGTCATACCGATCACTAGAGGTGAAATACCGACGTTGCGGGCCAGAGCTGCAGAGCCAAAAACAAGTTTATCTGCACTCCAAACAAGTAAGACAAGACCGACGATAAGCAATGCTACGGCTTCGAGCATGATGATTCCTAAGTAATAAAATAAGTGAAATGAGTAACCGCTAATTTTGACCTTTTGCGGCCAAAAATGGAAGATAAACAACAAATAAATTAAAGGTTAGTAACGAAATTGTGTTTAATTGTTGCTCATTCAATCGTCGTTCTTAATGCGGTTAATCTGGAGTGAGATGTAAACACCTTCCTTTCATTTCGTCATATTTTATGAAGATTTGCTTGAATTTCGTCGGCTCTATTTAATTGAACAGTGCTTTTAATTAACGTTCAATGTGCTTATGATTGCAGCCTAATAAGTGTACCGAAGTCACTTTAGGATATTCTCGACGTAATATCTTGAAAACAATCGGGGTTGAGTTGGATTACAACTCTGTGAGAACCGCTCACAAATAGTAGAAGAGATAGTATGTCGAACAACGATTTAGTTACCGTTAACAATCTCACCTTTTCACGCGGCGAGCGCAAGATCTTTGATGGTATTGATTTGCACGTACCAAAAGGGAAGGTGACGGCCATTATGGGGCCGTCGGGTATCGGTAAAACGACACTGCTGCGCCTAATTGGCGGTCAGATATACCCTGAACAGGGTGAGATTTGGTTTGATGGTGACAACATTCCTGCGTTGTCACGCAAAAAACTGTATCACGCACGTAAAAAAATGAGCATGTTGTTCCAGTCAGGGGCGCTATTTACCGACCTGAATGTGTTCGATAATGTGGCATTTCCTTTACGTGAACACACCGAGCTTTCCGAAGAACTCATCCGCACCATGGTGCTGCTAAAGCTTGAAGCGGTAGGCCTTCGTGGTGCGGCAGAGCTTATGCCAAGTGAATTGTCAGGTGGTATGGCGCGTCGTGCTGCGCTGGCTCGAGCGATTGCGCTTGATCCAGACCTTATCATGTACGACGAGCCGTTTGTGGGTCAGGACCCAATTACCATGGGTGTGTTGGTTGAGTTGATCAGTAACCTTAACCGAGCATTAGGCGTGACTTCTATCGTCGTTTCTCATGATGTGCCAGAAGTGATGAGTATTGCGGATTGGGTTTACTTGATGGCTGATGGCAAAGTGATTGCCTTTGGTACCCCTCAAGAACTGAGAGACAATCAAGACCCTCGCGTTCAGCAATTCTTACAAGGGGAAGCGGATGGGCCAGTACCGTTCCGTTTCCCAGCTCAAAGTATCGAAAAGGATTTATTTGATGGTCGATAGCTTTATTCAATTTGTCGCTTCACTAGGCAGACGCACATTGGCTATTTGTGAGGCGTTCGGTCGCGCAACATTGATGCTCGTTGGTGCGTTAGTGACTCGACCACAGCCAATCAAAAACCTTCCTTTACTGATTAAGCAGCTGTATTCCGTAGGCGTTCAATCGCTAGCGATCATTGTCGTTTCTGGTTTGTTCATCGGTATGGTGCTTAGCTTGCAAGGCTATGTGGTGCTGGTGGATTACGGAGCAGAAGGCAGCCTTGGTCAAATGGTCGCTCTTTCGCTACTACGTGAGTTAGGACCAGTAGTAACAGCGTTATTGTTTGCTGGTCGTGCTGGTTCCGCGCTGACAGCAGAAATCGGATTGATGAAAGCCACAGAGCAGCTTTCAAGCTTAGAAATGATGGCTGTGGATCCGCTGAAACGCGTTATTGCACCTCGTTTTTGGGCGGGTGCTATTTCAATGCCACTACTCGCGATGATCTTCATGGCTGTGGGCATTTGGGGTGCACAGCTTGTTGGTGTGGATTGGAAAGGCGTAGATCACGGCAGCTTCTGGGCTGCAATGCAATCTTCGGTTGAATTAGGCCAAGACATCGGTAACAGCATGATCAAATGTATCGTGTTTGCGATTACCGTTACTTGGATCGCTCTATTTAATGGCTATGACGCTATTCCTACTTCGGAAGGGATCAGCCGAGCAACGACGCGCACTGTTGTGCATTCTTCTTTAGCAGTACTGGGACTAGACTTTGTACTGACCGCATTGATGTTTGGGAATTAATCATGCAACAAACACGTAAAACAGAATTATGGGTTGGCAGCTTTGTATTAGCAGGAATTTGCGCGATTCTTGTGATGATTTTTCAGGTTGCTGACGTAAAAAGCATTGGCTCTGGCAATACTTACACCTTGAAAGCCGAGTTCGACAATATTGGTAGTTTGAAAGTTCGCTCTCCAGTGAAAGTTGGCGGCGTTGTTATCGGTCGTGTAAGTAGCATTACACTTAACCCTGATAGCCTATTACCAGTAGTTAGCTTGTCGATTAACAGCCAATACAACCAGTTCCCAGAAACCTCTAGTGTGCAAATTTTGACATCGGGATTGATTGGTGAACAGTACATTGGCTTGGTACCGGGCTTTGTTTTTGACGATGAAGAAATGCTTGTTGATGGTGACACCATCGAAGACACCAAATCTGCATTAGTACTGGAAGACCTTATCGGCCAAGTACTATACAGCATTGGTGGTTCAGGCGATTCTGGTGATACAAGTAAGGAATAACCCATGCTTTCGAGACTATTACTTTCATTCGTAGCAGCGTTTACTGCTTTTGGTGCAGTGGCTGCAGAAGTGGATAAAACTCAGCCTTATCAAATGATGAGACAAGTTGCGGAAGTGACATTTGATCGTTTGAAAGCTGAACAGCCACAAATTAAGCAAGATCCAAATTTGCTTAAGACCATCGTTGAAGAAGAGTTGATGCCTTACGTTAACGATCGCTATGCGGCATTGAAACTGCTTGGTCCAAACTTAAAAGGTGCGAAGCGTGAAGATGTGGGTGAGTTCATCACAGCATTCCGTGCTTATCTGGTGACCTCATATGCGCAAGTGTTAACGCAATACTCGGATCAACAAATTGAATTTGGCCCTGAGCCAAAGCTGGATCCTTCTAAACGCATTACGAGCATCAAGGTTGATATCATCGACGCACCGCGTCCAAACATCAAACTTGAGTTTAAGCTGCGTAAAGATAAGAAAACAGGTGAATGGTTAGCATTCGACATGGTTGCAGAAGGCATCAGCCTACTATCAAGCAAGCAATCAGAGTGGAATACTCAGATTCGCCAAGAAGGCATTCTAGCGGTCGCGAAAGATTTAGAGAAACTGGCAGCACAGCCAATTCGTTTCGAGGCGGCAAAGTAATGGCGCAGTCTCATTCTCAGTGGCAATTACAAGCAGACATTCTTAAGCTTACAGGGGCGCTGGATCGTGATTCAGTGCCAGCATTGTGGGCGGTGGCACAGCAATGGCAACCTTCTCAAACCGAGCTAGAATGCTCGTTAGAAGAGATTGAACGCATTGACTCTGCGGGAATGGTGATGTTAATCCACTTATTAGAGCATGCAAAAAAACAAAACTGTCATATAATGCTCAGTTTCGTGCCGGCGCAATTGCGCACTTTGTTTCAATTGAGCAATGTTGAATCTTTAGTGGCCAAACATATACAGAATTATCAGGGGTAAATTGTGGATAGCGCAAAAGTACAACAGTTACTAGAAGAAGCACTAAACCTTCAAGAAGTGCATGTAAAAGGTGAAGGTAGCCACTATGAGGTGGTTGCTGTTGATGCTTGTTTCGATGGAATGAGCCGCGTTAAGAAGCAGCAGTTAATTTACGGTCCTCTGATGGATTACATCCAGCGTAACGACATTCACGCGTTATCGATCAAAGCGTTCACTCCAGAAGAGTGGGCTCGTGATAAGAAGCTAATGTCGCTTTAAGGTTTATTGATGGAAAAGTTTCGAGTTATTGGGTCAGATAAACCACTGGTTGGTGAAGTGACCATTTCAGGTGCAAAAAACGCAGCACTACCGATTTTATTTGCGTCTATCTTGGCGGAAGAGCCTGTAGAAGTGGCGAATGTGCCACACCTTCGTGATATCGACACCACCATGGAACTGCTTAAGCGTCTTGGCGCAAAGGTAAGCCGTAATGGTTCCGTTCATGTCGATCCAAGCAGTATCAACGAATACTGTGCTCCTTACGATTTAGTAAAAACCATGCGTGCATCTATTTGGGCGCTTGGTCCTCTTGTAGCGCGTTTTGGCCAAGGTCAGGTTTCTCTACCTGGCGGCTGTGCTATCGGTGCTCGTCCTGTTGATCTACACATTACTGGTCTAGAACAGCTTGGCGCAACCATCACACTAGAAGATGGTTACGTGAAAGCAGAAGTTGATGGTCGCCTAAAAGGCGCGCACATTGTGATGGACAAAGTGAGTGTTGGTGCAACGATCACTATCATGTGTGCAGCAGCGCTTGCTGAGGGCACGACAACGCTAGACAACGCAGCGCGCGAGCCTGAAATCGTTGATACGGCGGACTTCCTAAACACACTTGGCGCAAAAATCTCTGGTGCAGGTACTGATACCATCACCATCGAGGGTGTTGAGCGTCTAGGTGGCGGTAAGCACAACGTTGTGGCTGACCGTATTGAGACAGGTACCTTCCTAGTTGCAGCAGCGGTTTCTGGCGGCAAAGTAGTATGTCGCAACACCAATGCACACCTTCTAGAAGCGGTATTGGCGAAGCTAGAAGAGGCAGGCGCATTAGTGGAAACTGGTGAAGACTGGATTTCTGTTGATATGACTGACCGTGAGCTGAAAGCGGTAAGCATCCGCACTGCTCCGCACCCTGGCTTCCCTACTGACATGCAGGCGCAATTCACGCTCTTGAACATTATGGCAAAAGGCGGCGGCGTGATCACGGAAACGATCTTCGAAAACCGTTTCATGCACGTACCAGAATTGATGCGCATGGGCGCGAAAGCGGAAATCGAAGGTAACACGGTTATCTGTGGTGACGTAGATTCTCTAAGTGGCGCACAAGTGATGGCAACCGACCTACGAGCTTCGGCAAGTTTGGTGATTGCAGGTTGTATCGCAAAAGGCGAAACCATCGTTGACCGTATCTATCATATCGACCGCGGTTACGACAAAATCGAAAATAAACTGTCTGCACTTGGCGCAAATATTGAGCGCGTGAGTGAGGCAGGTTAAACTGCACCGCAGTTGACCTAGATATGAAGAGAGCCGAAACTCAGGTTTCGGCTTTTTTATATCGCGCTTTCTGTCATAGTCCATGACTATGTTCAAAGAGACAATAATAGCTGTAGCTGGCGCAAAGCCGGTTCCTGGAGAACAACAATGATTGCACTGTTACGTGTATTTGCTGTCGCAATTTTCGCAATTGTGATGTTTATTGGTGGTTGCGGTTACTGCCTACTAAGCCCTCGAAACCCTAAGCACGTTTTCACCTTCGGTCGTCTATTCGGCAAAATGTCGCGTGTGTTTGGTATCAAGCTAGAGCTGCGTATTCCGGAAAATGCGTACTCTCGTGGTCAGCATGTTTACATTGCTAACCACCAGAACAACTGGGACCTTTTCACTGTCTCTTCAGCCGTTACACCTAAGGTCGTAACAGTAGGTAAGAAGAGTCTAGCGTGGATGCCGTTGTTTGGTCAGCTTTACTGGCTAACAGGTAACATTTTGATTGACCGTGCAAACCGCTCTAAAGCAAAAGGCACTATCGACCAAGTTGTAGACAGCATTAAAAATAGTGATGTTTCAGTGTGGATGTTCCCTGAAGGTACACGTTCACGTGGCCGTGGTTTACTACCATTTAAAACGGGAGCTTTCCATGCCGCTATCGGTGCAGAAGTGCCAATCATTCCAATCGTGTGTAGTTCTACTGACCACATCAAACTGAACCGCTGGAACAATGGTCACGTGATCATTGAGATGCTGCCTCCTGTGAGCACAGAAGGTTACGGCAAAGAAGGCGTACGTGAGCTAGCGAATGTTTGTCGTGAAGAAATGAAAGCAAAACTAGAAGCCTTAGATGAAGAAGTAAAACAGCGCAACGCAGCTTAAGTTTTACTGCGACATCATCGCCAAAAGACAATAAAAAACGGGTAGCCTGAGCTACCCGTTTTTTTATGTTTGTCAGCCTGCGCAATTATTTGCGAACTGCGATTGCTTCAATCTCGATGCCAACATCTTTAGGCAGACGAGCGACTTCTACACAAGAACGTGCAGGGTAGTTTGCTACTTCGTGCTCATCGAAGAACTTACCGTAAACTTCGTTTACTGTGCCGAAGTCGTTTAGGTCTTTCACGAATACTGTCATTTTAACGATGTCAGTCACTTTAAGGCCTGATGCTTCAACAACAGCTTTTACGTTCTCTAGAGATTGACGAGCTTGCTCTGCGATGTCTGCAGACACTTCACCTGTCGCTGGGTTTACTGGGATTTGGCCAGAAGTTAGAACCATGTTGCCTAGATCTACGCCTTGAACGTAAGGACCGATTGCTGCTGGTGCAGACTCAGTATGAAGTACTTTCGTCATTTGAATTGTTCCATCTGTTTAGGGGAATAAAGAGTTTACTCAAGCATCTTGAGCGTTCTTAAGAAGAATCAGTTTGCCTTTAAACATGAAGCACGTAAAGAGCAAAATACCCCGCATTAGCGGGGTATCAGTTAATTTATCGTTAGCAACATCGAAGCGGGAAACTAACGCTCAGTCACGATCTCACGCGCGAAGACTTTCTCACAGTATTTACACTTCAGACGGATTTCTTCCTTCTTCTCGAACACTTGGAAGCTGCTCGCAACCGGCTCGTTGTGTGTAATACAGTTGCTGTTCGGACATTCAAACACGTTGTTGATTCGCTCTGGTAACTCCAGCGCCAACTTCTTCACTACTTCGTAGTTTTCGATTTGGTTAACGGTCGCGTGTGGTGCGTACAGTGCTAGTTTACTTGCCTGCTCTTCGTTGATGAACACGTTTTCAATCTTGAGTAGGTCTTTATGGCCGAGTGCAGATGAAGGCAGATTCAGACCGATGGTGACACGTTGAGAAGAGTTGTGCATATCGAACAGCTTCAACACTTTGATACCAATTTGTGCTGGGATGTGGTCGATTACTGTGCCGTTTTTGATTGCTTCAACCTGCAATTGAGTTTCTTTAGCCATGTCTTTTTCTCCCTCGATTACAGTGTTTCGTTAAGAACCAGAGCCAACAACGCTTGGCGCGCGTAAACGCCGTTTTCTGCTTGTTGGAAGTAGTAAGCGTGTGGTGTGACGTCGACGTCTGTGGTGATTTCATCCACGCGTGGCAGTGGGTGCAGTACTTTCAAGTTTTCACGTGCACCTTCTAGTAGTGCCGCCGTTAGGATGTAAGCTGATTTGATGTGCGCGTATTCGGATTCATCAAAGCGCTCTTTTTGTACGCGAGTCATGTACAGAATGTCGAGCTCAGGAATCACGCTTTCCATGTCTGTGTGTAGGCTGTATTGAATGCCTGCTTCATCTAGCTCTTCACAGATGTAATCTGGCATTGCGAGTGCTTCTGGTGCAACAAAGAAGAAGCGAATGTTATTGAACTTTGCCAATGCTTGAGTCAACGAGTGCACGGTGCGACCGTATTTTAGGTCACCAACAAACGCAACGTTTAGGTTGTCTAGACGACCTTGCGTTTCCGCGATGGTGTATAGGTCGAGTAGCGTTTGCGTTGGGTGTTGGTTTGCGCCGTCACCTGCGTTGATAACTGGTACGCCGTTAGAGAACTCAGAGGCTAAGCGCGCTGCGCCTTCTTGAGGGTGGCGCATCACGAATGCATCGACGTAAGAAGAGATAACTTGAACTGAGTCAGATAGCGTCTCGCCTTTTTTCGCCAGAGAGGTGTTACCACCGTTATCAAAACCAATAACATCGCCACCGATACGTTGAATTGCTGTCTCGAATGACAGGCGAGTACGTGTGGATGGCTCAAAGAAACAGCTTGCTACAACCTTGTTTTTAATCAGTTCTGGACGAGGTTCTTTTTTTAGCTGACCTGCAGTTTCTACAATCAGTTCCAGTTCTTCACGTGAAAGCTCTGGAATAGAGATGATGTGCTTCTGGTAAAGCGAGTTCGCCATGATCTTCTTCCCTATAACAGTGGTGACTATCCCCAAAATTCACCGCGATGGAATTTTAGGCATAAAAAAACCTCCCCAATTGGGGAGGTTTTAAAATTCAATAGAATTAACGAAAATAACAGCACGTAAGCGTAGTCGCTTAGCTAGAGCAAATCGCGTTTTTACGTCAGCAATCGGCGTGGTCATTTCGTAATCCTCAGACAAATTGCCGAGCATTATACGCTTAACTTTCGTGAGCGCAAGCGATTACATCATGGTTTTTGTTACCATTTTTAATGCTATGGTTTAGCTGCCTAATGTCGCAACCATCACGGCTTTGATGGTGTGCATGCGGTTCTCGGCTTCGTCGAATACGATAGAGTATTCAGATTCAAACACCTCTTCGGTGACCTCAAGCCCTTTCATTCCGTATTTCTCTGCTACCTCTTTACCCACAGTCGTTTCATCGTTGTGGAAGGCTGGCAGGCAGTGCATGAACTTCACATGAGGGTTACCCGTTTGCTTAATCACATCCATATTGATTTGGTAAGGTGTCATCAGAGCAACACGCTCATCCCAAGCTTCAGCCGACTCACCCATCGATACCCAAACGTCGGTATATAAGAAGTCACAGCCTTTAACGCCTTCTTCAACGTTCTCAGTCAGCGTGATTTTCGCGCCGGTTTGTTGGGCAATTTCTTGGCAAGTTGCCACTAATGCTTCTTCTGGCCAGAACGCTTTTGGCGCTACAAGGCGGATGTCCATGCCCATTTTTGCTGCGCCAACCATGAGTGAATTCCCCATGTTATTGCGAGCATCACCAAGGTAGGCAAACGTCATTTCATGCAGTTGTTTCCCACGTCCGTGCTCTTGCATGGTCAGGAAGTCTGCAAGGATTTGGGTAGGGTGGAACTCATCCGTTAAACCGTTCCAGACAGGTACACCAGCATAAGTACCAAGCTCTTCAACGATCGATTGACCAAAGCCACGGTATTCGATGCCATCGTACATGCGACCAAGAACACGAGCGGTATCTTTCATCGATTCTTTATGACCGATCTGTGAGCCAGAAGGACCGATGTAAGAGACTTGAGCGCCTTGGTCAAAGGCCGCGACTTCAAATGCACATCGGGTACGAGTAGAAGATTTCTCAAAGATTAGTGCGATGTTTTTACCTTGAAGTTTCTTCTGCTCTGTTCCTGCATATTTAGCTTTTTTCAGCTCTGCAGACAGTTCGAGCAAAAACTGGATCTCTTTAGTTGAGAAGTCCAATAGCTTCAAAAAGTTGCGATTACGTAGATTGAAAGCCATAGCTCGTCCCTTAGGTCGTTTGGTTGATAAAGAATAAAAGCATTAAAACATATAAATGCTTTTATTGTGAATAATTATTTTAATTAAAAACAAAAAAAGGTTGATGTATTCACATCAACCTTAGTCTCAATTGGTTTTATTTGGTGGAGAGGTTTCTCAAATATCGTCACGTTCTATTGGGCAGCTCATGCAACGTGCACCACCACGACCGCGACCAAGCTCGTTACCCGGAATAGTCAGGACTTCAATGCCAGCTTTGTCGTACTTCTCGTTAGTGTAGACGTTACGTTCGTAACCAATCACAACACCAGGTTTCACCGTCAGTACGTTGTTGGCATCGTTCCATTGCTCTCGTTCAGCTTCGTAGCTGTCACCACCCGTTGTGATGATCTTCAATTGATCTAAACCGAGTGCCGATTCGATGGCATGCAGATAGTTGTGTGATGCTTCGACATGCATTTCACCGTTGCCTTTAGGTGTTAGGCGCCAAGTATCTAAATCTTTACGCATGATTTCTGGGTATACCGAGAAAGTATCCACATCCATATGCGTCATGACCGTATCAAGGTGCATACACGAGCGGTGTTTTGGTAGGTCGATAGCAATAACTTCTTTCGCCTGACCAGATTTAAACAGGCTTGCCGCTAAGTTTTCTACACCTTGTGGGGTTGTGCGCTCAGACATACCAATTAGAACCGCACCTTTACCGATAACCAGTACATCACCACCTTCAACGTTGGCATTGTCGTAGTGCTGGTCTTCATCACCAAAGTAGTTAATGAAGTCTTGACCAGCGAAGGTTGGGTGCCAGCGATAAATCGCACGCAGATGGTTGGTTTCGCGTTGACGTGCAGGCATCATCATTGGGTTAAGAGAAACGCCGCCGTATACCCAGCATGACGTGTCACGGGTAAAGAGGTGGTTCGGCAGAGGTTCGATCACGAAGTCCAGTGGGCGCTTCATCTTCGGCAACATTGATGAAGATTTGATTGGCAGTTCCGAGTAAGCCAAGCCGCCA
The DNA here is from genome assembly GCF_036533715.1 of Vibrio sp. M260121. Classification (NCBI taxonomy): domain Bacteria; kingdom Pseudomonadati; phylum Pseudomonadota; class Gammaproteobacteria; order Vibrionales; family Vibrionaceae; genus Vibrio; species Vibrio sp. M260121. The sequence continues at coordinate 67,387 of NZ_JATABF010000019.1, forward strand.
AGGAGAATGCTTGCTAGGTGCTCATCGTCCATCTCTGCGAAGTACTGGCGTAAGTCACGAGCGAAAGTCGGACCGTAACGGAAGTCAGAGATCTGAGTATTCAACAACCATTGTTTTGCTTCTGGAACCGCAAGGGTTTCAACCAGTAGATCATGAAGTAGTAGTACTTCGACATCTTGTTCACGCAGTGTGCGCGCAAACGCGTCGTGTTCTTCACCTGCCGCTTCTACCGCTAATACGTCATCAAACAGTAGCTCATGGCAGTTCGATGGCGTTAGGTGGGTGAGGGCGCGCTCTGGGCGGTTTAATAGAACTCGTCTTAGTTGACCAACTTCTGATCCAACGTACAGCTTACTCATTTTGCATCCTTACAAATATTCCAGCCGTTAGTTATGACAAGCTTGGTGCAAAGATGCAAGTCTTAGAACTTTGCTTATATATTGTAAAAATATAATTTTTTGGCGTTATATTTTGTAAATGCTTCCTTGGTGTATTTTAATTCTATATTTTGTTGTTTGTTCATGAGTTTTAAAAAGTGCGTTTTTATTCTTTTTCGTTTGAGAAAGAAGTCATACATCAAAAGTGCATAAAACGTGCATAACCATTCTGAAATATGCAGTTTTTGGCTTTCTTTTATTCGTTAGGTCAGAATTAACGAGCCGTTGCTGTATTCACTCCAAGATCATAAACACGCAAACAAGCCTAAAATTACTCGTCTCAGGCTCAATTAGGATCTTCTGAATATTAAAGATTAGCCGTTTTTGTTAATTTTTTGTTTCTGTGAGCGAGGTTTAGATTTGTGAGTAAAAATTATCATCAAGAATCACCGCAGTTTGGTGTTTGTTTGTGGCTTTTCATCGCAATCCGTGCCATATTTCACCGCATTAACATACTCAGTCTTGAGTATAGTGTTTTCATCAAGTAACTAATCTGGAGCCAAAACATGTCTCACGAAGATGAATATCTATCAGTAGAAGAATTAATTGAGATTCAAAAGGAAGAGACTCGCGATATCATTGCAGCATTGCTAGAAGACGGCAGCGATCCAGATTCACTATACGAAATCGAGCACCACCTATTTGCTGAAGACTTCGACACGCTAGAGAAAGCGGTTGTGGAAGCATTCAAAATGGGCTTTGAAGTGCTTGAAGCTGAAGAAACAGAAGATGAAGACGGTAACAAACTGCTTTGTTGTGATGCAACAATGGAATCTGCACTAAACGCAGAAGCGATTGATGCACAGGTTGAGAAGTTGATTCACCTTGCAGAAAAATACGACATCATTTACGACGGTTGGGGTACTTACTACGAAGGCGAAGATGCGCTTTACCCAGACGAAGATGATGAAGACGAAGAGTAGTCGACTCATTCATTCTAAGAAGCCAGCGTTTATCGCTGGTTTTTTTTGTGCCTTAAAAATGATAACCGAGGGTGAGCATAAATAATTCTCATTGAGTTTGTAGGCTTACTGCCTATAACCCTAAGCCACTTGAGTATATAATGCATGAAAATTGATCTAGCTCAAGGTGTATATGCAACTCTCACTCGCCGGTTTATGGCAAGTCTCTCCACTGACGGACCTTTCTATCCCACAGGATGACATTACTTTCCCTGCTCCTTTGAGTCAGGTATTGCCTGCTGAACTGACTGAAGAAGCGATCCGTCAGCAAGAGTGGCACCTGATGCACGACATCGAAGTGGACGAATCCATGATGACATTCCCAGCGGTAGAAATGGTGTTGGGTGGCGTGGATTACCATGCAGAAGTGCGTTTGAACGGAGTCGCATTGTTCGACTGTGACGGTTCGCAAAGCATATACAAAAAAGACATTCGTCCATTTATGCAGATGGGACGCAACCGTTTTGAGATCCTGTTCCTCGAGGAAGAAGAAGATCTTCTGCTGGATGAGGATAAACCGGAGTTGTGCTCACTTGCGGATCATGAATACCAAAAGAGTGATGAGCGCTTGGGGGTATGGCAAGAACCGTATCTACAGTTCATTCGCAATGTTCGTTTAGACCGTGTGGCAACCGAGCAGATTTGGCACCACGGCGGAGGGTGTGAGTTTAAAGTCGACTTGTACTATCAAACTTTTGCGCCGGGTCTAGTATCGGCATCGGTTAAGTTTAATGGCATGACTTACCATATTCCTATTGATGTCCGAGCGGATCATGCGAGTGCTTTATTCCAGATTGAAGCGCCAAAGTATGCCGATCTTAACGATCCCGATCCAAAAGATCTCTACGAACTCGTGGTGGAGTTGGATGGGCAACGCCAAGCGTTTACTGTAGCACTTAGCCAAGAGCTTTGTGTTACCCATCTTGTACTTTAAGTTTGAGGATAAAGCACTATAGCGTTTTAAGCATCACGACTTCGCATGCATCATGCCCTGTTTGTCCTAGCGGGGCATCGAGATGCTCAAAGCCTAGCTTTTCATACAAGCCTACCGCTTCTCTTAGACATTTTGTCGTTTCTAAATAGCACAGCTGATAACCAAACTGTTTCGCCAGTTGTAAGCTCAATGCGACGATGCGTTTGGCTAAACCGTGTCCTCGCGTTTGAGGTAAGAAGTACATCTTTTGTAGCTCACACACATTTGGCTCGCCAGCTAAAGGTGCGAAGCCACCACCACCCACAATCTCGCCTTGGTGTTCTACCACCCAATAAGCGGCACCTTGTTGGTCGTAAACTGAGTACATGTCATCAAGCGTTGGATCGGCCACACCATAACCTTTGTCTGCGGTTAAACCGTATTCTGCGGAGACTGCGCGAATCACGTTTGCAACTTGCGAGTTATCTGCTTTGGTAAGAGGTCGAAGAACGTATTCCTCTGCCTGACACACTTTTGTTAGCCCTTTTAGGTAAGTCTCTAAACCAAGTTTGAGTTGCTCTTGCTCGCTGTCATCCAGTTGGGTAAGCAGTTGTTCAAAGAAGCTGTTTTGCTGTTGGTCTAGTTGCGATAACGCCTGTTGACCTTGCTCTGTAAGCGCCACAAGTTGACTGCGTTTGTCTTTCGGGTTTTCGATACTCTCAACTAAACCTAATTTGATCAGCCCAGTTACGGTGCGGCTTGCATTGGACTTGTCGACATTGAGCTGTTGTGCTAGTCGATTGATGGTCAACGGCTGCAGTTGGATCTCACCTAACGCGTGCGCTTGCACTGGAGTGAGAGCGACGTCGCCACATTGCTTATCGAGCATACCAAGCAATCGGACGGCTTGGCGGGAATAGTGCCGGAGTTGACGAGCATGCATTATCACTTACCTCTAAAAACAAAGTTGCGCACCGCAATTAAATTAATTGCGGTGCGCAACTTTGTCAATGGTAAATGTTATTTTGCTTGTTAGGAGGCGTATTGAGCTTCCATGTTTAAGCGTGTTGGTGTAGGCAAAATTGTGGCGCTTGGCTATCTGATTTACGCATCCATACTTTCTCGTGGAAGTAGTAAGCCACAGTGTTCAAGCTAGGCTCTAGCATCGCCATAATACCGCCGACAAACGCATCACCTGTTAGCAAGTAAACCACGGTAAAAGCAACACTGAAGTGGATAGTGGCAAAGCTTGCGGTTTTTAATTTGGTCATCCACTGACGAGCTTTAAGCGCTGGGACTTTTGCCCATGCCTTTTCATGAAAGTAGAAAGCGACGGTGTTCACTGAAGGCTCAATCATGGCAATTAAACTACCAATTAGAATGTCGCCAGTAAGCACGTAAGCGACACTAAACGCGATAGTAAAATGGAGTGCTGCAAAGGTTAGTGTCTTTTTCATGATAATTACTCAATCGTTGTGTTGTTTCGATAGGTCTATTATTGAGAATTATTATCATTAAATCTAATGGGCAGTTAAGATTAGTTTGATAGGTAAAAACTATTAAATAGGAGGGGAAGTAGGAGAGAAGAGCGAATATCTTTGAAAGCTTTCCTAGCGATAAAATGCAAAAAGGGTTGATGCTTTCACACCAACCCTTTGATTCTTTTACTCTAGTCTTTAGCGATTAAAGTGCAGCGATCGTTGTCTTCTGCTCTTCTAGCTTAGCTAGCGTCTCTTTGTAGCCTTCAAGTTTCTCACGCTCTTTAGCAACAACTGCTTCAGGAGCTTTCGCTACGAAGCCTTCGTTGCCTAGTTTGCCTTCGATACGCTTGATTTCGCCGTGAGTTTTCTTGATTTCGCCATCTAGACGAGCAAGCTCAGCGTCTTTGTCGATCAGACCCGCCATTGGGATCATCAGCTCAGACTTAGCAACCAATGCTGTTGCACACGCTGGCGTTTCTTCGTCAGCAGCAAGTACGCGTACAGATTCTAGTTTCGCTAGAGACATCAGTACTTGTTTATTTGCTTCTAGACGCGTTGCGTCTTCTGCGTTTGCAGCTTTCAGCATAACGTCAAGCGGCTTACCTGGGTTGATGTCGTATTCAGCACGTAGGTTACGGATGCTGGTAATGAACGCTTTCACCCATTCAATATCGTCTAGCGCTTCTTGGTTGAAGTTTGCTTCGTCGAATTGAGGCAGTGCTTGAAGCATGATTGTCTCACCTTCTACACCTTCAACTAGTGGCTTGATGCTTTGCCAGATAGTTTCAGTGATGTAAGGAATCACTGGGTGAGCTAGACGTAGCGTCTTCTCAAGAACCGTGATTAGTGTACGGCGAGTACCACGCTGTTGCGCTTCAGTACCTTTCCATAGAACTGGCTTAGTAAGCTCTAGGTACCAGTCACAGAATTGGTTCCAGATGAATTCGTAAAGCGTGTTAGACGCCATATCTAGACGGAAGTTGTCGATATGGTTGTTGAACGCTTTCGCTGCAAGTTCAAACTGAGACTCGATCCACTTGTCCGCTAGTGAGTATTCAATCTCACCACCGTTGAAGCCACAATCTTGCTCTTCTGTATTCATCATTACGTAACGGCTTGCGTTCCATAGTTTGTTACAGAAGTTACGGTAACCCTCAAGACGCTTCATATCCCAGTTGATATCGCGACCTGTTGATGCCATTGCTGCAAGAGTAAAACGTAGTGCGTCTGTACCGTATGCTTCGATACCGTTTTCAAACGTCTTACGAGTGTTCTTCTCGATTTTCTTCGCTAGCTGAGGCTGCATCATGTTGCCACAACGCTTCTCTACTAGAGACTCTAGGTCGATACCATCGATCATGTCGATTGGGTCAAGTACGTTACCTTTCGACTTAGACATCTTGTCGCCGTTTTCGTCACGGATTAGACCAGTAACGTAAACTGTCTTAAATGGTACTTGTGGTTTGCCGTTTTCGTCTTTCACGAAGTGCATGGTCATCATGATCATGCGCGCAACCCAGAAGAAGATGATGTCGAAACCAGTTACTAGTACGTCTGAAGGGTGGAATACTTTCAGATCGTCAGTTTGCTCTGGCCAACCTTGAGTACCGAACGTCCATAGTGCAGAAGAGAACCATGTATCCAGTACGTCTTCGTCTTGGTGTAGTTCAATGACTGACTCTAGGTTGTTGTTCTTACGAACTTCTTCTTCGTCACGACCTACGTAAACATTACCTTGGTTGTCGTACCAAGCTGGGATGCGGTGACCCCACCATAGTTGACGAGAGATACACCAGTCTTGAACGTCACGCATCCAAGAGAAGTACATGTTTTCGTATTGCTTAGGAACGAATTGGATGTCGCCGTTTTCAACTGCTTCAACGGCTGTTTTCGCTAGAGGCGCAGTACGTACGTACCATTGGTCAGTTAGCATTGGTTCGATAACCACGCCACCACGGTCGCCGTAAGGAACTTGTAGATCGTGATCTTTCACTTCTTCAAGTAGACCTAGCTCGTCGAATTCAGCAACGATAGCTTTACGAGCAGCAAAACGCTCCATACCGTGGTACTTAGCTGGTAGCTCAGTGCTGTATGCGTCGCTTGCTTCGCCGTTAGTGTTGAATACTTCAGAAGCGTCACGGATGTTCGCGTCGAAAGTCAGAATGTTGATCATTGGTAGCTGGTGGCGCTTACCAACTTCGTAGTCGTTGAAGTCGTGCGCAGGTGTGATTTTCACACAGCCAGTACCTTTTTCCATATCTGCGTGCTCATCGCCCACGATTGGGATGCGACGATCAACAATAGGAAGGATGATTTCTTTACCGATAAGATCTTTGTAACGTGGATCTTCTGGGTTAACCGCAACACCAGTATCGCCTAGCATGGTCTCTGGACGAGTGGTTGCAACAACGATGTAGTCTTTGCCATCCGCTGTTTTAACGCCATCCGCTAGTGGGTAGCGGAAGTGCCACATGTTGCCTTTGGTGTCTTTGTTCTCTACTTCTAGATCTGAAATCGCTGTGTGTAATTTTGGATCCCAGTTAACTAGACGCTTACCGCGGTAGATTAGGTCGTCTTCGTATAGACGTACGAACACTTCTTGAACCGCGTTAGATAGACCATCGTCCATCGTAAAGCGCTCACGATCCCAGTCTACAGATGCGCCAAGACGACGAAGCTGCTTAGTGATAGTACCGCCAGATTCGCCTTTCCATTCCCAGATTTTGTCGATGAAAGCTTCACGGCCGTAATCGTGTTTTGTTTTGCCTTCTTCTGCAGCGATCTTACGCTCAACAACCATCTGAGTTGCGATACCTGCGTGGTCCGTACCTACTTGCCAAAGAGTGTTTTTACCCTTCATGCGCTCACAACGGATAAGCGTATCCATGATCGTATCTTGGAACGCGTGGCCCATGTGTAGGCTACCAGTGACGTTCGGTGGCGGGATCATGATGCTGTATGATTCTTTAGTAGTGTCACCGTGTGGCTTAAAGTAGCCTTGCTCTTCCCAAGTCTGATACAGAGCTTGTTCAATTGAAGTTGGGTTGTATGTCTTTTCCATAGCGCTCTTTTAATGGATACGTTGATGGTTGAATCTAAGTCAATCTTTATAAGTGAGGGATCTTAACAAGATCGCCTTAACTATAAGGATTGACCGTTAAGGATATTGAATTTCGATCGTTTGCAGTTGATAACCTGCTTGACGGTAAATTTTATACCTTTCTCTTGCGACCTGTTTAGCTTTTTCTTCGCAAGGCACGAAGTCTACCACTTGAGCAAACTTGTTCGCAAAGGTTGTCTCATTTTCCGCCAAATTAATTACCAATTGACGATTCCAATTAGGTTTTACGCCTTCATGGCCGATCTCAATATTGGTGGCGTATTTCGGTCCTTCACCTACGAGATTATGAGCCATGAACTTATCTGCATCAATTTGCCAAAAAGCCTCGGCCAGTTGTTCGGCGTGCGACTTGTCTTGGCAGTTCAAATACACTTTAGCTCCTTGGCGAGCAAAGTGCTGAGCCAAGAATACGATGTATTGTTCAAAGCCCGTCTTTGTTGCTTGAGGGCTCTCTTCTTTAATGATGTAGAAGGTTGCAGTTTGCATCATTCTCTCACTTGCCATTGGCCTCATCCTTAGACCATTTTACATTCCTATTCTCTCTCAAGAAAATCGGGGTAATAAAAAAGGGCCTTGCGGCCCTTTTAGATAGTGTTCAGAAATTACTCTTCTGTCTCTTGGCCGCTGCGGTTCAAAAGGAATTGGACAAGCATTGAGACAGGACGGCCCGTTGAGCCTTTCGCTGCGCCTGACTTCCAAGCTGTACCCGCGATATCGACGTGTGCCCAGTTGTACTTCTTAGCAAACTTAGACAGGAAGCAACCTGCAGTGATAGTGCCAGCAGGACGACCACCAATGTTTGCCATATCAGCAAATGGACTCTTCAGCTGCTCATGGTACTCGTCTGCCATTGGTAGACGCCATGCACGGTCACTTGCTTGCTCAGAAGCGTTTACTAGCTCATGAGAAAGTGGGTTGTGGTTAGAGATTACGCCGCTAATATGGTGACCTAGTGCGATAACACAAGCACCAGTTAGCGTTGCAACGTCTACTACACAGTCTGGTTCGAAACGCTCTACGTAAGTCAGTGCGTCACAAAGAACAAGACGACCTTCCGCATCCGTGTTCAGAACTTCTACGGTTTGACCTGACATGGTTGTTAGGATATCACCTGGACGGTAAGCGTTGCTGCCTGGCATGTTTTCACAGCCTGCTAGAACACCAATAACGTTGATTGGTAGGTTTAGCTTCGCTAGCGCTTTCATTGTACCGAATACAGATGCTGCACCACACATGTCGTACTTCATCTCATCCATACCTTCACCAGGTTTGAGAGAGATACCGCCTGAATCGAACGTCAGACCTTTACCGACGAGAACGATAGGTTTTGCTTCTGACTCTGGGTTACCTTTGTATTCGATAATCGACATCATAGATTCGTTCTTCGAACCACGACCTACTGCTAGGTAAGATGTCATGCCCAGTTTTTCCATCTCTTGCTCACCAATGATCTTGGTGGTTACGGTTTCGTAATCGTCAGCAAGGCGACGAGCTTGAGAGGCTAAGTAAGCTGGGTTTGCTACGTTTGGTGGCATGTTGCCAAGATCTTTTGATGCTTTCACACCAGAAGAAATAGCTAGACCATGGGTGATTGCTTTTTCACCTAGGTTCAGTTCACGACGCGTTGGTACGTTGAACACTAGCTTACGCAGTGGACGACGAGTTTCTGGCTTAACGCTCTTGAACTGGTTAAATGTGTAAAGACCATCTTTAGTCGCTTCAACTGCTTGACGTACTTTCCAGTACGTATCGCGACCTTTAACGTGCAGTTCAGTTAGGAAACATACTGCTTCCATAGAACCTGTTTCGTTAAGTGTGCTGATCGTCTTTTGAATGATTTCCTTGTACTGGCGCTCGCCTAGCTCACGTTCTTTACCACAACCTACAAGTAGAACGCGCTCTGACAAAACACCTGGTACTTGATGCAGTAGCAGCATCTGACCAGGTTTACCCTCTAGATCACCACGGCGAAGTAGTGAACTGATGTAACCGTCACTGATTTTATCAAGTTGCTCGGCTACTGGAGAAAGGCGACGTGGTTCAAACACACCAACAACGATACATGCGCTACGTTGTTTCTCTGGACTGCCACTTTTAACACTGAACTCCATGCGTACTCCTACATCCTGAAGACAAATTGCTCTAAATGTTAGATAATGATCGCTTACTTGTTGAATTTAAGCTCAGGTCTTACCAACAGAGCTGATTTAAGCGCTAACATCTAGTTTATAATTTTTAAAAAAATAAATGGTTCAACGGGAAACTATAGTGATTCGACCAAAAAAACAAGTTTTGTATAGGTAATTTCAGCGTGATTATTGTTAGATATTTGATCCGCGAAACACTCAAGAGCCAATTTGCGATTTTCTTCGTGCTTTTTTTGGTGTTTTTGAGTCAGAAGTTTATCAGTGTTCTTGCTGACGCTTCGGACGGGGATATTCCTGCTGGATTAATTTTCTCAATTGTTGGTTTAAACATGCCAGCAATGGGGCTATTAATGCTGCCATTGAGTTTGTACATCGGCATATTGATCACGTTTGGTCGTCTATATGCAGAAAGTGAAATCGTGGTGATGAACGCGACAGGTATTGGGAATAAATTCCTAGTACAAGCGGCGTTGTACTTGGCGATCATTACTTCTGGTGTTGCGGCGTTTAACGCGTTATGGCTATCACCTTGGTCGCAAGACCGCGTAGAGCAGCTTTATGAACAAGTCGCTGCCGAAAACAGCGTTGATCTACTTAAGAAAGGTCAGTTCCAAGGCACGCCAGATGGTTCTTCGGTTGTTTTCATTGATGACATTAAAGACAGCACGTTAAGTAACGTGTTTGTAGCACAGATGCGCCCACGTGATTCTATCTTGCCTAGCGTCATGTTCTCTTCTTCCGGTGAAGTGAAAGAATTGTCGGATGGTCGTCAGATCATCACCATGCATGAGGGGACGCGTTATGAAGGTGTGCCGACTCGTGTTGAGTACATGGTGACTAAGTTTGATCAGTACGAAGGTGTGATTGGCCAGCGTGAGGTGAAGCAAAAAGGACGCGACTGGGAAGCATACCCAACGGCGGACTTGATTGGTCATCCCGATCCTGAAGCGCAAGCTGAGCTGCAATGGCGTATCTCATTGTTCGTATGTATTCCACTATTAACGATGTTGGTTATTCCTTTATCCGCAGTGAACCCTCGTCAGGGGCGTTTCGCTAAAATGGGACCTGCCATCTTGATTTACCTAGCGTACTTCCTTGCCATCAGTGCAACGAAATCGGCGTTAGAGGATGGTGCGATTCCTGCTGCCATTGGTATGTGGCCAATCAATGCAATGTTGTTGATAGTGGCTATCTTGGCAAACATGATGGACAGCGTTCCTGTTCGACGAATGAAAGACAAATTCCGCAAGAAGAGGCTCGCGTAAGCTGTGTTTAAACTCTTAGACCTTTACATCGGTAGAACGATCATCTCTACCACTGCCTTGGTTCTGGCGACCTTCGTTGGCTTGTCGGGCATCATCAAATACGTAGAGCAGTTGCGTAAAGTAGGCCGTGGTGCTTACGACTTAATGCATGCGCTTTACTTTGTTTTGCTGAGTATTCCTCGCGATATCGAAATGTTCTTCCCAATGGCCGCGCTGCTGGGGGCCTTGATTGGTTTGGGTATGCTGGCATCAAGCTCTGAACTTGTGGTTATGCAAGCAGCGGGCTTCTCTAAGTTGGATATCGGTTTATCAGTGCTTAAGACCGCGGTGCCATTGATGCTTATCGTCATGACGTTGGGTCAATGGGGCGCACCTGAAGCGCAAAAGATGGCGCGTGACCTGCGTGCGTTTGCTTTGTCTGGTGGTAGCATCGTATCTGTGCGGGCAGGGGTATGGGCTCGTGATGCCAATGACTTCATTTTTATCGGTAAAGTAGAAGACGACAAACTCTACGGCTTGAACATGTGGCGTTTCGATGAAGATAAGAACTTAGACAAAGTTATCTTCGCAGAAGAAGTCGACTACCAACAAGATAACAATTGGTTGATGCGTTATGTGCAAATCACCGATATGGAAAATGAGAACGTCATTACCAAGCGTGACGTAGAGCAGATGGAATGGCACACCTCGCTCGCGCCAGATAAGCTTGCGGTTGTGACGGTGAAGCCAGAAGAGCTTTCTCTAAGCGGTTTGTATGACTATGTGACCTATTTGAAAGCTTCAGAGCAAGACGCCTCACGCTATGAACTGGCATTTTGGCGTAAGCTTTCTCAGCCGCTTTCCATCGCGGTAATGATGCTGATGGCGCTGTCCTTTGTATTCGGACCATTGCGTAGCGTGACCATGGGTGCAAGAGTACTTTCGGGGGTGGTCGCGGGCTTTACCTTCTACATATCCAGTGAGTTCTTTGGGCCGCTTACCTTGGTATACGGCATTCCACCAGTGTTCGGCGCATTAGCCCCTAGTTTGGTGTTCCTAGCAATTGCAGTATCCTTGCTAAGAAGAAAACTGTAGGTTTTCAAAGTGATAAATATAAAAAAGGAAGGCACTGCGCCTTCCTTTTTCTATTCTGCTTTTGTTGCTTCGCTATTTTGCTTTCGGTAAGACAACAACTTCGGTTTTTGCCCAAATATCGTGGAAACCACGTTTTTGTGGGTCAATTGGCACCGTTAAGTTTGCCAAGCCGAAGCCAGATGTCGCTAAGCGAATTAGTGCCTGAGTAATCGTAATTGGTGCGCCATCTTTACTGTTACGAATCTGCATTTTCCAAGCTCGCATACCCAAGGTTTGGCCCGCGCGAGTCCAGAAGAACACAAAGAAGTAGATCCACACCACTGCAAGATACAGTGTAAACAGTGGGCTTAATACTGGATGCTTTCCTAGCATGTCTGCTGCATCCACATATTCTCCATAGCTCAACAAGCCTGCCGCGTTAAGCGCAAAAACAATCGCCATTACCACGCCTGCAGCCATCATCTCAATCGCGAGGATAATCAGTGTGTCGTAAAACAACGCTGCGAGTCGACGGAAAAAGCCTGCTGGTGGAAGAGTTGTAGAAGTAGTCATAGTTCCATCACTTACCTTTAAAATTGTGCGTCAGAATATAGATTCCATCTGCTTGTGAAAAGAGAGCTAACGCACAGAGTCTCTAATTACGGGCAAATCACAAGTGCTTTATCGCTAATCAACCACTCAACAAAGCAACCGAGTTCAAACTTCCTACCATGCAACCTGTGAAAGCCACAAGCATGGGTTACCTTGCTTAGAAAACAAGATTACGAATGATGTAATAGAGGTGCAAGATGATCGTAATTACAGGCGCAAGCAGTGGCTTAGGTGCACAGCTCGCTAAGTTGTATGATGCCCAAGGCGAAGAAACACTGTTAACTGGCCGCAGCGAAAAGAAGTTAAATACGCTTGCTCAACACCTCTCAAGTAAAGCTCAGGTACGAAGTTGTGATCTTATCGACGCATCGCAAGTGGAGAATTTATTTGATGAGTTATCTCAAGCGCCTACTACCGTGATTCATTGTGCGGGAAGTGGGTATTTTGGTTTGTTGGCCGAGCAAGACCCGCAAGAGATTCAAAAGCTGATTGAAAACAATCTCACCTCCGCAATTCATGTCCTAAAAGAGTTGGTAAAGCGTTATCAAGAGCAGCCTGTAAATGTTGTGATGGTGATGTCGACAGCGGCACAACAGCCAAAGGCACAAGAATCGACTTATTGTGCGGTGAAGTGGGCAGTTAAAGGTTTGATTGAGTCCGTTCGTATGGAGTTAAAAGGCAAACCAATGAAAATTATCGCTGTGTATCCCGGAGGTATGGCGACGGAATTTTGGGAGACGAGCGGTAAGTCATTAGACACCAGTAGCTTTATGAGCGCAGGCGATGCAGCGACGATGATTCATGGTGCGCTATCTAATATAGGTAATGGTTACGTTTCGGATATTACTGTTAATCGTTTATAGGGCTGAAGGGGAGGTCTTGTTATCAGGTTATATGGCAGACTGAACTGTAATGAGATCTCCTTTGTCACACTTTGTGGCGAAAATATCAGCAAACGATAGTTATTTAAGGTTTTTCTGCTTGCGCGGGTCAAAAGCTTACGTATAATGCCAACCATCAAAGGGCAATAGCCCAGAGATGCCGGTGTGGTGAAATTGGTATACACGACGGATTCAAAATCCGTTGCCTTCGGGCGTGGCGGTTCAAGTCCGCCCACCGGTACCATATTTTAAGACAGAGCCTCGACGAAAGTCGGGGCTTTGTTGTATCTGGGTTCTGTTAATTCAAATCCAGCGTGGCGGCAGGAGTGCCTGTCCAATCAAGTCATCCGCCGATACCATATATAGAAAGATCGTTTTAATCGCGGTCTTTCTTCGTTTTGGGGCGTTTGGAAATGGAAGAAGGAAGTTAGTGTGTCTTCGCATTAGCTGTAGGAATGTTTGTCCAGTTAGGTTGGTGCGCCGATACTGTAGCTCAAGGCGGTGCCTCGACGTTTCTGAATCCTCAAAACAAAAAAAAGCGCGAGGGGTATGCCTCGCGCAAACTACTACATGGTGATAGTAGGAACAGCCTATAGAGCTGTGAACAAGGTGTTCTGTGTATTCGGAGTCCAGTCTGCTTGTGATACATGCGGTACGTTGACTAGATAGCGTAGGCCTTGGTAAGTCACGACATCACCTGCTTCATAAGAAACGTTAAGTGTCCAGTTTGTTGCAGGATCTGCATTGGTCCAAAGGCTAGAAGTAGAAGATGGTGCCCAGTCTTGCTGCGCGATGTGCGCTGTCACTGATTTGTAAACAGTGCCAGAATGCGTTACGTAATCACCAGCAGCGTATGCGTTGCCGACCTGCCAAACAGGCGTGTAGTTATCCATGGTATCGAAAGCGTATCCTGCTTCCTTTGCGATTTGGATAAACTTAGCCAACTTAGGTAAGTTTTTGGTTGCTCCCATGCCGCGTTTGCCATCTTCGAATAAGAACTCATGCGTTAACACGATAACTTTGTCTGCGTGTAGCGGGGTACCACAAGGGAATTCCTGAGCTTTGGAGTTGATAGGATTGATCGTTGTTGGTGCACAACTGTTAAGAGCGGCGTCGACATAGCCTAAGAAAGGTTCTGCTTCCGTCAAACTGTTGGCTGGCATTGCAATGCCCCAGTTCTCCGGGGCCCAGTCGAGATCCCACCCATGAGTTTGATAGCCTTTATTCGCAAGAATATTTTGTACTTCAATGGAAGCTTTTACACTGTTTGATGGATTATGTGTATCACACACATAGCCTGGTTCCCAAGGCTTTAGATCGTCAGAAGTTGCGCACAAGCCATCCGCTTTGAAGTTCTTTGTTACACGCCAACCATTGGTGTAAGGCAATCGTGCAAATTCTTCGCCACGATAGTTTGGATAACTGTTGATATTCGGCAAGTATCTTTCCAATACAGCTAAGTTCTCAGCAAACGTACCCGCATCATAAACAGGATCTTGGTAAGAGTTGATTTGATGATCGCCGGTTGCATTACACTCCGCGCCGCTGTTTGGGCCAAATTCCTCTACACAGTTATGGATCATGTGGGCGTAACTATGGTTAGCAACGATATGCCCAGTGTCTAGAGCAAGTTTAAGTGCTTCTAAAGCACGATCCTCATTCTCATCGCCAATGCCATCTAAGTGCCAAGCATTAAAGTAGAAAGTACCTTTAACGCCTTGTTCATTAAGCACATTAATCACATCAATAGAAGCGTTAATAGGGCCATCATCAAAGGTCAAATATATCGTGCCTTTTGGTGCAGTTTGGGCAAATGAAAATTGAGATAGCGCAGTACCTAAAAGTGTAACCATAGCCAGTTTATTTAATTTCATTTTCTATTCCTTTTTAGAAATTAATTATGACGTTGTCAGTAGTAATATATTGATAGTTATAAATATAAATTAATGCATTTTGTTATTTTGTTGGCTTTTATCCTAGACCTAAATAATTAATAAAAAATAGGCTGTATTTTCTAAAATGAGATTTAGTTCACGAACAATGCAACCGGTTGCGCTTTTTTGCGTTGGTTATTTTTGCTACAGTTTTTGTAGATTGAAATTTACACAACGGGAGTAAGGCTATGAAAAAAATTCTTTTGTGCTGTAGTGCTGGGATGTCGACCAGTATGTTGGTTAAAAAAATGGAGCAAGCAGCTGAAAAACAAGGCATTGACTGCAAGATAGATGCGCTATCAGTGAATGCGTTTGATGAAGCGATTAAAGAATATGACGTCTGCTTGTTGGGGCCACAAGTGCGATTCCAACTAGAAGAGCTTCGTAAAACAGCAAATGAACACGGCAAAAATATTGAAGCGATTTCCCCTCAAGCTTACGGAATGATGAAAGGGGAAGAAGTATTACAACAAGCATTAGAACTTATTAACTAATTCAATAATTTAAATAAAAGTAAGAGTTTTTAACTGAATATAAATATTCGGTACGAAATTCTTTTGTCTGAAATAAGGATGGAATCTATGAAGCTTTATGATGCGATTATCGGAATCGTCGAAAAGCATATAGCCCCAATTGCGGCTAAAGTGGGTAATCAACCTCATGTTAGAGCAATGAGAGACGGATTTATTGTGGCAATGCCGTTTATTATTGTCGGCAGTTTTATCTTAATTTTTGCGTTTCCCCCATTTGCTGAAGGTACCACGTTTACTTTAGGGCAAATATGGTTGGATTTCGCGACAACGCATTTCGATACCATAATGATGCCCTTTAATATGTCGATGGGGATCATGACCATATTTGTCTCGCTTGGGGTCGCCTACAGTTTGGCGAAGGCGTACAAGATGGACGGAATTACCAGTGCGGTTTTGTCACTCATGAGCTTTTTATTGGTTGCTGCTCCAGCCAAAGATGGCGCTTTAGCGATGAATCACATGGGAGGAACAGGGATCTTTACAGCGGTTATGTGTGCTTTCTTCTCAGTTGAACTGTACCGATTTATGAAGAAACATAACATTACTATTCGTATGCCAGAGCAGGTTCCGCCAGCTATCGCTCGTTCTTTTGAAGTTTTACTGCCAGTTTTGGCAATTTTCATTACGCTCTATCCGTTGAGTATTTTTGTTCAAACTCAATACGACATGTTGATCCCTGATGCCGTGATGGCAATGTTCAAACCATTGATCAGCGCTTCTAATACTTTACCAGCGATTATTGGTGCGCTGCTTGTGTGTCAGTTGTTGTGGTTTGCAGGTATCCACGGGGCGGCAATCGTTGTTGGTCTGCTATCCCCAATCTTCTTAACTAATATCAGTGCGAATATTGATGCGTTTGTTGCTGGTCAGCCTATTCCAAACGTATTCACTCAACCTTTCTGGGATTTCTATATCTTCATTGGTGGTTCGGGCGCAACGCTGGCGCTAGTCCTGTTGATGTGTTTCAGCCGTTCAGCGCACCTCAAAAGTATTGGTCGCATGAGTGCTGTACCGGGGTTCTTCCAAATCAATGAACCAGTTATTTTTGGTAGCCCTGTAGTGATGAACCCAATTCTATTTATTCCATTCGTATTTGCTCCAATCTTGAACGCAACCATCGCATATTTTGCTGTGCATCTTGGTTTTGTTGGTATGGGTGTCGCGACCACGCCTTGGACAACGCCTGCGATTATTGGTGCGTCATGGGGAAGTGGTTGGACATTCACACCTGTTTTGTTGGTGATTGGCCTGCTTATTCTTGACCTCTTTATTTACCTGCCGTTCTTCAAGATGTTTGAGAAACAGGTACTTGAGCAAGAATTACCGAGCAATAAAGAATCCAAAGAAGCAGAGCAGCCTTCGGGCGAAGGCGTGACGGCTTAACTATTAATTGGGCTGTGATTTGGCAGCCCTTCTTTTCGGAGAGAAGACATGGAACAAGAATTAGTTGTGATGGAAATTATCTGCAATGCTGGTGAGGCTAGAAGTCTAAGTTACGAAGCGTTACGTCTATCGAGAGAGAAAGACTTTGTTGCTGCAGAGGAAAAGCTTTCTCAAGCTAGAGAGTGCATTAACAAAGCACACTTGATTCAAACTCAGTTGATCGAAGAAGACCAAGGAGAAGGCAAAGTACCAATGACGTTAGTGATGGTACATGCTCAAGACCATTTGATGACCACAATATTGGCGCAAGAAATGGCCGTTGAAATCGTCGCGCTGAATAAGCAACTCGCTGAGAAGTAAGGAAACCATTATGCCAAGAGATGCAATCAAGCTTGCCATTATTGGTGGCGGCAGCAGCTATACACCGGAACTGGTCGAAGGGGTGATCAAACGCTTGGAGTTTTTGCCAGTCAAACAGATGCACTTTGTGGATATTGAAGCAGGCGCTGAGAAGCTAGAGATCATCAAGGGCTTAGCTCAGCGTATGGTGGATAAAGCTGGTGCAGATATTGAAATCAAAGCTGGATTTGACCGACGTGAGGCGATCAACGGAGCCGATTTTGTTATGACTCAATTCCGAGTCGGTGGTTTAGCTGCACGAGCTAACGATGAGCGTATCCCAATTAAGTACGATGTCATCGGTCAAGAAACAACAGGCCCTGGTGGATTTGCAAAAGCATTACGAACTATTCCCGTGATTCTGGATATTTGTAAAGATATTGAGGAGCTTGCGCCAAATGCTTGGATGCTGAATTTTACCAATCCTGCAGGTTTAGTTTCTGAAGCGGTGAGCAAGTACTCTAAGGTTAAAAGTATTGGTTTGTGCAATGTCCCTGTCTCGATGGAGATGATGGTAGCTGAAATGATGGAGTGTGAACCGAAGGAGCTTCAACTCGAGTTTGCAGGCTTGAACCATCTTGTCTGGGTGCTAAAAGCTTGGTTGAAAGGCGAAGACATTACTCAAACGGTGCTAGAGAAAGTCGGTGACGGTGCCAATTTCAGTATGAAGAACATTTGGGAAGAACCATGGGATCCTGCATTTCTAAAAGCGTTAGGCGCAATACCGTGTCCTTATCATCGTTACTTCTATCAAACCGACGCAATGCTAGCTGAAGAAAAGCAAAGTGCAGGGGAGCAGGGGACACGTGCTGAGCAGGTGATGGAAACAGAAAGTGCACTCTTCAAACTTTACCAAGATCCAAATTTAGACCACAAACCCAAGGAGTTAGAAGAGAGAGGTGGCGCTTATTACTCTGATGCTTCTTTAAATCTTGTGGATTCGATTTACAACAATCGTAACACTATTCACGTTGTTAATGTGCTAAATAATGGTGCAATCAATGGCTTAGCTGATGATGCCGTTATTGAATGCAGTGCCGTTATCGGAAGTTGGGGGGCAAAACCTCTGGCTGTTGGCAATTTATCTACCAATATCAGTGGATTGCTTCATCAAGTAAAAGCCTATGAGCAACTCGCAATAGAAGCGGCGGTTGAGGGGAGTTATGACAAAGCCTTAATGGCATTAACTAACAACCCGTTGGTTCCAGATATTGGTCGTGCGAAATCCATCTTAGATGAAATATTGGAAGTGAATGCGCCATATCTGCCGCAGTTTAAACTGACGACTTTGTAACTCGAGGAACATCGCGAATGAAAGTGATTTTTAACGCAGATGATTTTGGTTTAACTCAAGGTGTAAACAACGGCATTATCAAAGCCCATCAACAAGGTGTTGTTCTATCGACAACCATGATGATGGGTATGGACGCAGAGCAACACGCTGTTGAGTTAGCGAATCAGAATCCGAACTTAAAAATTGGCGTCCACCTTCGTTTTACTGCAGGGAACCCTCTAACTGGGCATCCAAATCTTACCTGTGATGCGGAGCAGTTTGTTCGTTTTAACGAGTTATGGAAGAAGCGTGATTTCCAAGAAGAGGCGGTTTACCAAGAAGCCGTTGCTCAAGTTGAGCATTTTCTTTCATTGGGATTATCGCTTAGCCATATAGATAGTCATCATCATGCTCATACTCATCCTCAATTATTGCCAGTGATTCGAAGAGTGGCTGAGCAGTATCGAGTACCGTTGCGTGGTAGCGGTTTGTGTCATATCGACTGCGATACCACGTATCATTTTACCGATGAGTTCTATGATCAGGGGGTGAGTTTAGATGGTGTTATGGCGCATCTAAAAAGTCTCAAGTCTCAATATGATGTGGTTGAAGTAATGTGTCACCCTGCTGATGTCGATCAACACTTATTGTCTATTAGCGGCTACGCTCTGCAGCGAGAGTTAGAACTTCAGGTGCTAACCTCTCCAATATTAAAGCAAGAGCTGGCCGAGCACGGTATGAGCATCACGGATTATTCGACACTCATTTCTACTCGTAAATTTGCCAGTGTATGATTAAGGCTGCCAGCATCGCCCCCCTGCACACCTTACGATTTGCTGGC
Organism: Vibrio sp. M260121; assembly: GCF_036533715.1. NCBI lineage: Bacteria > Pseudomonadati > Pseudomonadota > Gammaproteobacteria > Vibrionales > Vibrionaceae > Vibrio > Vibrio sp. M260121. The sequence goes on from NZ_JATABF010000019.1 coordinate 86,622, forward strand.
AGTCACTTTCTGGTATTGTCTCCATTAACAAAAAGCAGTTGGATTGAATAAGCACGATGGCAAGGATTAAAGATGTCGCTGAACTTGCGGGAGTAAACCGCTCTACCGTTTCTCGCATTATTAATGGAGAGGGGAAGTTCAGAGAAGAAACAAAGAAAAAAGTTGAAGCTGCGATGGCTGAACTTAACTACCGCCCAAGTGCTATTGCCCGTTCGCTTGCAACTTCATCTAGCAACATGGTTGGTTTGTTGGTGACGTACTATACCGGTGGATTCTTTGGTGAGATGATGGAGCAAGTGCAGACCGAATTGGACATGCATAAGAAGTTCCTAATTACAGCGCAAGGACACCATTCGGCGGAAGGGGAAAAGGAAGCCATTCAGCGTTTTAATGATCTGCGGTGTGATGGTTACGTGCTTCATAGCCGCTACCTATCTGATGATGATTTACGAGAGCTAGCCAAGTTGCCAACGCCGTTTGTATTACTCGATCGTTATGTCGAAGGCATAGAGGAGCGTTGCGTCACCTTCAACCATCATCATGCCAGTCGAATTGCCGTTGAACATTTAATTACTGGTGGTCATAAACATATCGCTTGTATCAGTGGTCCTTCTCAACGTCATAATAGTTTATTGCGAAAACTCGGCTATGTGGATGCAATGAAAACGGCTGGCATTAAGATAGACGAAAGCTGGTGTGAAGAAGGCAATTACGGACGCCAAAGTGGTTATGATGCAATGGCCGCTATTTATCACCGCCATCCTGAAGTGACGGCTGTGTTTTCATGTAGTGAAGAGATGACGGTCGGAGCGATGCAGTTTTTGCATGAAAAGCGTATCCCAGTGCCAGAACAAATCTCATTGGTGAGTTTTGATAGTGTGGATTTGTGTGAAAGCTTATATCCAACGGTGTCTGCCGTACACTTCCCAATCAGCGAGATGGCTAGAGTGGCAGTTCAAACGTTAATGGGGTTAATCAAAGATCAGCAATCACACACCAAGCCAGTATTTGAAGCAGAGTTAAAACTACGCAAAGCGGATCGAACTCTTTTCTAACCCTTCTTTATTACTCTCTGTGCGAGTTTGTTGATGACATGCACAGAGAAGCTTCATTCATCTCCCTTATTGATGAATTCATTTACAAAATCTACTAGTATTAGAGGCTTATCAATAAAGTCTTATCAGCAGTGGAACAGTGGCAGCAATTAAACTTACAGTGGATCGTATTCAGCCCGGGTTACATATCCGTCTTCCGCTAAAGTGGAACGATCACCCATTCCTACTTAATAGCTTCAAGATTAAAGACCAAGAACAAGTGGAGATGATTCGTCACCTTGGTGTGAAGTTTGTGTACTTTAATCCGGAACAAAGCGATGCATCTCCTCTTCCTGCGAATCAGCCTCAAGCCGAAGTTAAAAAAGATGATACCTTAGATCTTGAGGCTCAAAAATTATGGCAAGAGAAGCAAAAACGAATTGAAAAGCTGAGTGCTTATCGTCGTCGCGTCATTCAATGTGAAAAAGAATTCGAACGCTCACTCGCTCGAATGCGTTCTGTGATGACAAAAATTCGTAACCGTCCCGCAGATGCGGTAGGGGAAGCAAAACAACTGATCGACGACATCGTTGAGAAGTTAATGTGTGATGACAATGTGACTTTGCACTTAATGAACGGTAAGAACGAGTTCGAAGATATCTACTTCCACTCTCTTAACGTTGCCGTTATTGCGATGATGATTGGGCGAGCGAAAGGCTATTCTGCCGAGCAACTTAAAGCACTTTCGTTTGCTGCGTTGTTTCATGACATGGGCAAGATCAAAATCCCAACCGCTATATTAAGGAAGCAAACGCCACTGAGTGAGCCCGAAAGCAACTATCTAAAGCTGCACACTAAGTACGGCTTAGATATGGCTAACCAAATTGAAGATTTCCCCGATAGCGCAAAAACCGTTATCGCTCAACATCATGAACTTCGCGACGGCTCTGGCTACCCAGAGGGTTTGAAGGGGGATGAGATTGATGAGCTCGCACAGGTGATTATTGTTGCTAATGCTTTTGATAATCTGTGCCATACCCCAATCGCTTCTGAACAGAAAATTCCATATACAGCACTTTCCCACTTATATAAGAACTGCAAGCACCTATATAAAGAAGAGAACCTTAATATCTTAATTAAGTTTATGGGCGTATTCCCTCCAGGGACAGTAGTTCAGCTTTCTAACAATATGGTGGGCTTGGTTATCTCAGTGAACGCATCTCACTTATTGTTCCCGAATGTACTGGTCTATGATCCTGCTGTTCCAAGAACGCAAGCTCCAATCATTGACCTTGCATCTAAGGATATAAAGATAGTTAATGCTATTCATCCGTCTAAATTGCCGGAAAAAATCAAAGAGTATCTTAATCCGCGCTCACGCATTTCCTATTTCTTCGATAGCGATGAGTAGTTATCCACAGCTTTTTGTGGGTAAATTGTAGAGATCCTGAGTGTTATTTCTGAGTAATTTTAAGGTTGGATGGAAAGTGTTCGCTTGGCATGTTTTTTTAGAAAAAATGCATTTTTAGTATTGCCAAAGAAAATCTTCTCCCTATAATGCGCATCCATCGACACGGCAGGCGCCACAAGGCTTCAGCAGGGTCGGAGAGGTAAAAAGCTTCTACGAAAAATTAGTTGAAAAAAGTGTTTGACACTCTCAATTATCTCGCTAGAATGCACCTCCGCTTTGAGAGAAAAACTTCTCGATAAGCAAGCTCTTTAACAATATAGACCTATCAATCTGTGTGGGCACTCGTTGATGATAATCCAATTAGAAATTTCTCTTAATAAAGAGCGGTTTCAAATTAGGTTTCAATGAAACGAAGTGACCAATCAAGTCTTCGGACTTGGCACAGTCAATTCATTATCGTTCTGTTGGAACGATAATAGCTTTAAAATTACATTAGTAGTTTTGAAGTCAGTATTCATTGAGCCTCTCCCTATTTATTTAGGGAATCAAAAACTTTAAATTGAAGAGTTTGATCATGGCTCAGATTGAACGCTGGCGGCAGGCCTAACACATGCAAGTCGAGCGGAAACGAGTTATCTGAACCTTCGGGGAACGATAACGGCGTCGAGCGGCGGACGGGTGAGTAATGCCTAGGAAATTGCCC